>JAZRGJ010000206.1:0-5516 GCA_045644125.1 Eubacteriales bacterium
TTTGAATTTTCCGAGCGTGACGTCGTGCGTCATTCTCTCGTAAGAAGAATTATATCGGCATACGACAAATATGAAAGAGAATTAAAAACGAAAACCGCCGTGCGCCATACGCACGAGTTGAGGATGAAAAATGAAAAAGAATCTTAAAATCAATTTTTCGAAGACGAGAAATTTTAATGAAATCGACTACTACTTCAAGAGCGTTATAAGACGCGCTGTCTTTGCCACCCTTGAGCATGAAAAATTTCCGTATGACGCAATAATTTCCGTTACCCTCTGCGATGCGGAATACATTCGTAAGTTAAACAAGACTTATCGGGGAAAAGATAAGGCGACGGACGTTTTGTCGTTTCCCATTTACGAGGACGGAAATTTCGACGTTAACGAATGTATAAGCGGAGCTTTGCTCGGTGACGTGGTTATCTCTATTCCGAGAGCCCGTGAGCAAGCGAGCGAGCTTGGAAATCCTTTTCTTAAAGAGATAGCATTTTTAACGGTACATTCCGTTTTACATTTGCTTGGATACGATCACGAAAGAAGCGCCGAAGAGGACGAGCTTCAGTGCCGAATCCAAAGGGAAATTTGCGAAAGTTTTGAAGTTTAAATTGGAGTTTTAATATGAAAAGAACTTGTTTTATAGCTATAGTTGGCAGACCTAACGTCGGAAAATCGACTCTTCTCAACGCAATTCTTGGCGAAAAGGTTGCAATTGTTTCCAAAAAACCGCAAACGACGAGAAACAGAATAACCGGTATATATACCGAGGGCGAGGACCAGATAGTTTTTCTTGATACCCCCGGCTTACATAAACCGAGAACAAAGCTTGGAGATTTTATGGTTAAAACCACCTCCAACACTCTCGGTGGCGTTGACTACGCAATTTTGGTGGTTGAGGCAAGAGAAGAGGTTGGCGATATTGAAGCTCAGCTTATCGAAAGAATGAAGGCTGACGGAATGAGGGCTATACTCGTAATCAACAAGGTTGACACCGTCAGAGCCGCAAATATCGCAAAAACTATCGAGGCTTACGCTGCGGCGTTTGATTTTGAGGCGGTCGTGCCCATCTCCGCTAAAAACGGAAAGGGCGTTGATATAGTTCTTTCCGAGTGTGAGAAATTTCTTGACGAGGGCGAGTGGTTTTTCCCCGAAGATATAGTTACCGATCAACCGGAGCGCCAGCTTGCCGCCGAGATTATAAGAGAAAAGCTTTTAAGAATGCTTGACGAGGAAATTCCGCACGGCACAGCGGTAGCTATTGAAGAATGGACGGAAAAGCGCGGCACGGTTTCAATTCGCGCGGAAATTTACTGTGAAAAGGCGTCGCATAAGGGTATAATTATCGGAAAAGGCGCGTCAAATATTAAAAAAGTCGGTATGTATGCAAGAGAAGACATAGAAAAAATGCTTGACAGTAAGGTTTTCCTCGATCTTTACGTAAGAGTTAAGGAAAACTGGAGAGATAGCGACTTTAATATTTCAAATCTCGGATACAACGAAGATAACGTATGATAACCGAAGTAAAAGGACTCGTAATAAGGACTACCGATATAAGAGAATCGGACAGACTCATAACCATTTTTACCGAAGAAATGGGCGTGCTTTCCGCTATGGCGCAGGGCGCAAGATCACTTAAGAGCCGAAAAATGTCCTCAACTATGCAGTTTTGTTATTCACGCTTCATTCTTTACAAAAAAGGCGAGCATTACTACATACGTGAAGCGGAGCTTATCGAAAGCTTTTTTGAATTGAGAAATTCAATTGAGGGTTTGGCGCTTTCGGCATATATTGCAGACGTGCTTTCCGACGTTACGGTTGCCGCAGAGGAGCGAGAGCTTTTGCGACTTTCTTTAAATTCGCTTTACGCAATCGCAAATAAAAAATACGAGCTGAACAAAATCAAAGCCGCATTTGAAATCAGAGCCGCATCTATTCTCGGATTTATGCCCGACGTGCTTTCTTGCTCGTCTTGCGGCGAGAAGACGGGAAATTTCTATTTTGACATAATGGGCGGCGCTATCAAGTGCTATGCGTGCAACGAAAGGGAAGTTGCCGCCAATACCGAGCCTGAGTCGCCGCATGAATCTCATATCGTCAGAATACTTTCGGAGGGAGCGAAAACTGCGCTTGGTTATTGCATATACGCGCCTATAGAAAAGATTTTCTCTTTTAAAATCTCCGATGAGGATATGAATCTTTTTACAAGGGCTGCAGAGGATTATCTTATAAATCAGCTTGAAAGAAGCTTTAAAACTCTTGATTTTTACAAAGAGGTAACTTAAATAAATGCTTTTTACACAAAAAACACTGAAAACTCTTGAATTTGATAAAATAATCGATATGCTCGCAGAGCTTTGTTCAACCGAGGGCGCGCGCAAGGCGGCACTTTCATTAGTTCCGACGAGCGATTACGATACGGTGGTTTTGCGCCAAACGAAAACCAACGATGCAAAAAGACTTATCAACGCTAAATCTTATCCGCATTTTTATGCTGAGGAAAGCGTTCCTGCGGCGGCAGAGCGCGCGTATAAGGGCGCTGTTCTTTCACCGAGAGAGCTTTTAAACGTTGCATCGCTCTTAAGAAGCGCAAGACTTTGTCTTGATTATATCAATACGGACAAGCTTTTTGAAACCTCGCTTGATGAGATTTTCGCCCGACTTATGACAAACAGAGAGCTTGAAGAAAAAATTTCACGCTCTATCTTATCCGAGGATATGATTGCCGACGAGGCGAGCCCGCTTCTTGCGGATATAAGACGTAAGATTCGCCTTACCAATAACAAAATCAAAGAAACGCTTCAAAGCTATATTGGCGGCGAGAAAATCAAATATCTTCAAGAAAATCTCGTTACCATGCGAAACGGCAGATACGTCGTTCCCGTAAAAGCGGAGTTCAGAAACGAGCTTCGCGGATTGGTTCACGATACATCTTCATCCGGCGCTACGCTTTTCGTTGAGCCAATGAGCGTAGTCGAGGCTAATAACGAGCTTAAAAGTCTTGCGGCGGCAGAAACGCACGAAATTGAAAGAATACTTTCATCTCTTTCTTCCTTGGTTGCTGATTCGTCGTCTGTAATTACGCTGAATTACCATAATATCACCGAGCTTTCGTTCTTCTTTGCGGCGGCAACGCTCGCAATCAATATGAAAGCCGAGAAACCTGAGATAACACAAAAGAGAATCGTTGATTTAAAACGCGCAAGACACCCCTTGATCGCTCGTGACAAGGTTGTTCCTATCGATATATCCATTGGAAAAGAATTTGATACGCTTATAATAACCGGCCCTAACACGGGCGGAAAAACCGTAAGCTTAAAAACCGTCGGACTTTTGACCTTAATGGCTGAATCCGGACTCCAGATTCCCGCAGAGGAAAGCTCTGTCGTTGGTATTTTTGAAGAAATACTCGTTGATATTGGAGATGAGCAGAGCATTGAAGCTTCGCTTTCAACCTTTTCCTCGCATATGGTTAACGTCGTTGATATTCTTTCTTCCGCTTCGGAAAAATCGCTCGTGCTTTTCGACGAGCTCGGCTCGGGAACAGACCCCATCGAGGGCGCAGCTCTTGCAACCGCAATACTCGAAGAAACCCAGCGCAAAGGCGCTTTGACTGCTGCTACGACGCATTACTCGGAGCTTAAGGTTTATGCGCTTGAAACGCCGAGGGTGCAAAACGCTTCTTGCGAATTTGATATTGAAACCTTGCGTCCGACCTACAAGCTTGTAGTTGGCGCTCCCGGTAAATCAAACGCATTTGCAATTTCCGAAAAGCTCGGACTTTCGGAGGATATAATAGCTCGCGCGAACCGCCTGATAGAGCGTGATAACAAACGCTTCGAGGACGTTATAGAGAAGCTTGACGTTAACAGAATCGAGATGGAAAAGGAGCGAGAAAAAGCGGAAATTCTTCGCCGTGAGTATGAAAGCTTTAAGAAAAAATCCGAGGAAGATTTAAAGCAAAGAATTGCTAAAAACGAGGAAGAAATACAAAAACAGACACTTAAAGCAAGGCAGATATTGGATAGCGCAAGAGCGTCCAGCGAATTTATATTTGCTCAGCTTGAAAATATCAGAAAGCAAGACGATAAAGAAAAGCGCCTCGAAGCAATGCGCACGGCGCGTGAAGAAATACGCAAAAGTCTTAATTCCGCAAACTCGCTTTTCGATGGTATTGACGTGCGAGAGGTAACGCTTGACGAAGATTATAAGCTCCCACGTGAGCTCGTCGTCGGAGATAAGGTTTATCTTGTGACTATCGGCAAAGAGGGCGTTGTTACCGCCACAAAAGATAAAAAAGGCTTGATTGCGGTGACGTCGGGAATACTTAAAACCAAGGTTACCGAGGATAAGCTTCGCTTGATTGACGGCGACGTTAAATTCAAGCGCCGTGAAGAGCCGAAGCCGATTTCTGAGGGAAAGGTAAAAAAATCAATCGTTTCAAGCTTTAAACTCGAGGTTGACGTTCGAGGAATGATAGGCGAGGATGCATGGTACGTCGTTGATAAATATCTTGACGACGCAGTTCTTGCCGGAGTTCCGTCCGTAAGAATCATTCACGGCAAGGGAACGGGCGCTCTCAGAGCGGCGCTTTGGAAATATTTCAAAACCGACACCCGCATAAAATCTTACCGCCACGGAAATTACGGCGAGGGCGATGCCGGTGTTACAGTAGTTAATTTTAAGGAGTAAAAAATGAATTTTCAACCACTAATCGATTTTCTTGACGGCTATCTTTCAATGCTCGGCGTGCCCGGCTCGGATACCGTAATTTACAAAAATCACGAAGAAATTTTCAGATATTCCTCGGGCTATGACAATATAGAAACCAAAACGCCTGTAAGACGCGATGCAATTTACAATATTTTTTCCTGTACGAAGCCGATAATTGCCGTTGCCGTAACACAGCTTATTGAGAGAGGCGAAATACTTCCCACAGATCCCCTCTATGCCTATATTCCCGAATATAGATTCGCAGAAGAAAAAGTTTATGACGAAAAAGGCGCGGTTATCGGAACGAAAAAGCTTGATGCGCCTATACTTATCGGGCATCTTCTTACAATGACGAGCGGAATGAATTACGCTATCAACAAGCCCGAAATCGAGGGTATTGTGAAGCTTACCGACGGAAAAGCGCCAACTCTTGACGTATGCCGCGCGCTTGCGGCATCTCCGCTTGATTTTACTCCCGGAGCTAACTATAGATACGGTCTTTCATACGACGTTTTAGGCGGTGTTATCGAGGTCGTTTCGGGTATGAAGCTTTCGGAATACCTTAAAGAAAATATTTTCGATCCTCTCGGAATGAAGGATACCGGATTTGCCGTTACCGATAAAGTAAAGAGCCGCCTTGCTACTATGTACGAATACGATGCCGAAAAAGGCGAGCCAAAAATAGTTCCTGCGGAAAATAACTTTCTCCGCTTCGGTACTGAATATGAAAGCGGCGGAGCAGGCATTTTAAGCACTGTTGACGACTACATTCTTTTTGCCGATGCGCTTGCTTGCGGCGGTGTGGCAAA
>JAZRGJ010000207.1:0-35596 GCA_045644125.1 Eubacteriales bacterium
TATTCGCTTATTTCAGTGCTTGGTGTTCCGGGGTAAGCGCTGGATAATTTCACGCCCGCCTCGTACGCTCCTCTTGCTATAGCTTCGTTTCCAAGCATCATAACTTTATTTGCCACTTTATTTACTCCTTAAATCTTTTACTCTTTTTGCCTTGCCCTCGAAACGCTGAAGAGTGTTCGGGGATTCGAGCATGATTTTTGCGTCAAGCCCGAGTATTGTTTTAAGCTTGCCTGCGACGGTTTTCTTGATTCTCTCAAGCTCGGAGAACGAGTCCGTTGAATGCGCAAGCTCAACTTTAACCGTAAGCTTGTCAAGGTATCCCTCGCGCTCAAGCACGATTTCATAGTGCGGGCCAAGCTCGCCTACGCTGAGAATAACCTCTTCTATCTGGCTCGGGAATACGTTAACGCCGCGTATTTTAAGCATATCGTCGCTTCTTCCCATAAGGTTTTCCATTCGGCAGAAGCTTCTTCCGCATTTGCATTTTTCAAAGTAAAGCTTCGTAATATCTTTCGTTCTGTATCTTATGAGAGGCAAAGCTTCTTTTCTTATACAAGTGATAACGAGCTCGCCCTCGCTTCCCTCGGGAAGCACCTCGCCCGTATTGGAATCTATGATTTCGGGGATAAAGAAGTCCTCGTTTATATGCATGCCGCAATGCTCCGTGCACTCGCCGGAAACGCCGGGGCCCATAAGCTCGCTCATTCCGTAGTTCGTGGTGATAAGAATATCCTTGCCCCACATTTTGTGCATTTCTTCACGCATGGCGTCTGTGAGAAGCTCGCTTCCGACAAGGGCGGTTTTTACGTTCAAATCACGCTCGGGCTCAACGCCCATTGACTTTGCGACTTCGGCAAGCCTTAAAGCGTAGGAGGGGGTTGCGACGAGAAGCGTCGTTCCGAAATCCTTCATATACATAATCTGCTTCTCGGAGTTTCCCGTTGACGAGGGAACTATCGCCGCGCCGATTTTTTCAAGTCCGTAATGAAGGCCGAGAGCGCCGGTGAACATTCCGTATCCAAAGCAAATCTGCGCTACGTCATTTTCGTCAGCTCCGCCCATTGCGGCGATTCTCGCAACGCACTCCGTCCAGGTTTCAAGGTCGCCTCTCGTGTAGCCGACGACGGTGGGCTTACCCGTTGTTCCGCTCGATGCGTGGATTCTCACAAGCTCGCTTTTTGGAACTGCGAAAAGTCCGTAAGGGTAATTATCTCTTAAATCCTGCTTCGTCGTAAAGGGCAGGCGCTTCAAGTCGTCAAGCGTCTTAATATCCTCGGGGCGAAGTCCTGCGTCTTCCATCTTTTTGCGGTATGCGGGAACTTTTTCATAAACCCTTTTAACCGTTTCCTTTAAGCGTTCAAGCTGAATCGCTTCTATTTCATTTCTTGAAAGTGTTTCTTCCTTTGACCAAATCATAAACCGAAATTTCCTTAGTTTGTTTATCTTGTAATTATACCATAAATATTTTTGAGTGTCAATATTTGTAAAATAAAACAGAAAACCCCGTATCGATAAAGATACGGGGACGAATTACCGTGTTACCACTCCGTTTTCGCAAAAGTCTTGCGGCTTTTGCCTCAATAAGCAACGAAAAGCAAAGCTTCTGATTGCCTCGTAATATAACGGTTACACCCGGCGACGCCTACGTTATCAGCTGGCAGCTTGCGAAATGAATTCATCGCGGCTTCGTCACCGTCTTACACCAACCGACGGCTCTCTTCGGACACGGCACAGCGATTACTGCTTTTCGCTCAAACGCTTTTGATAGTCGTATTTTAGCACCATTTTTTCTCTTTGTCAAGAGGAAAATGAAAAAAGTTGAATTTTGGGGACGGCAAATTACATAGTAAGCTCGTAAAGCTTTAAAAGCTCCTCTTCGATTTCCGTTTTCCGCTTGTCGATTTCAGCGGCGCGCACGTAATCCGAGGCGGCTTCTCCGAAAAGCTCCTCGTCAAGAGCGACGAGCTCCGCTTCAAGCTTTTCAATGCTTGCCATTGCCCGCTGCGCTCGCTTTTCCTCGGCTCGCTTTTCGGCGGCCTCACGCTTCTTTTTCTCGTAATCCTCCTTTGAGGATGCGCTCTTTTCGGTCGGCGCCGCCGTGTTTTGCCTTATCTTCTCACGAAGCTCGATATAGGTATCAAAGGCGTTGTCGTATTCTTCGAGCGAGTAGTCGAGCATTCCTCGCTCACGAGTTCTGTCAAGCTCGATAATCCTCGTCGCTATTTTATTTATGAAGTATCTGTCGTGCGAAACGGCGATTATCGTGCCCGAAAAGGCAAGAAGAGCATTTTCAAGAGCCTCGCAAGAGCCTATGTCAAGGTGGTTCGTCGGCTCGTCAAGCACCAAAAGATTGACCTTTTTGAGAATAAGCTTCGCAAGCGTAAGTCTTGCTCGCTCGCCGCCCGAGAGGGTTTTTATCTCCTTGTCCATATCCTCCTCGCCGAAGAGGAAAAGCGCAAGGGTTGAACGCAGCTCAAGGTCAGTTTTGTCGGGATATTCCTCACGCATTTCGGCAAAAACCGTTCCGTCTTGGGAAAGGCTTCGCATCTCCTGGTCGTAATATCCTATCTTTATATTATATCCGAGCGAAATTTTGCCCGCCTTTGGCGTAAGGCGAGAATTGATAAGCTTCATAAGCGTGGATTTGCCGCTTCCGTTAGGGCCGAGAACCATAACTCGCTCCTCACGCCTTACGAGGAAAGAAAGATTTTCGATAAGCGGCGAGCCGCCGTAAGAAAAGCCGAGCTCCTTAACCTCAAGCACGTCGTTTACCGTGACCTCGTCCTCGGCAAAGCTGAGCCTTATATCCTTTTCGGGCTTTGGAGCAAGCTCGATTTTTTCCATTCTCGCAAGCTGCTTTTCCTTTGAGCGTATCGTAACGAAATTATGCTCTCTGTTGCAGCGGCGCTGAAATTCGATATTCGCTTTTATCCTTGCTATAACCTTTTGCTGCTCACGGTAACGCTTTTCAAGCGACGCCGCCTCCGCCTCCTGCGCCTCACGGCTTGCGGTGTAGTTCCCGGGGAAAAGACGGGCCCTGCCCCTTTGAATATGAAGGGTTTTCGAGGTTGTTTTATCAAGGAAATATCTGTCGTGCGAAATTATTATAACGGTCTTTTTATAAGAGGCGAGGAAGCTTTCAAGCCACGAAAGCGCATCAATGTCAAGGTGATTCGTCGGCTCGTCAAGCATCAGCACGTCGGGCTCTGTCGCAAGGAGTCTTGCAAGGGAGAGGCGAGTATACTGACCGCCGGAAAGCGTGCTTATTTTTCTGTTTATTATCTCCTCGTCAAAGCCGAGTCTTAAAAGCGCCGAGCGGCATCTGCCTCGGAATTCAAGTCCTCCCATAGCGCCGAAGCTCTCCGTTTCCGTGGCGAGCCTCGCCGCAAGCCTTACCGCCTCGGCGTCGTTTCCGGATGCGCTCGCGCGGCCGATTTCCGCCTCGATTCTCGAAAGCTCCGCTTCCTTTTCCAAAAGCTCGGGGAAAGCGGTATACATATATTCCAAAACGGGCATTTCCGAGGGAAGCGCCGATAAGTCGGGATTCTGCTCAAGAAGCCCGACCGTGTGTCCTTTTTGTATATAAACCGCGCCCGTGTCAGCCTCGTAAACGCCTGCGATTATTTTTAAAAGCGAGGTTTTTCCCGCTCCGTTAACGCCGACGACGCCGATTTTGTCACCGTCGTTTACCGAAAACGAAACGCCCTCAAGAATTTTTTCCGCGCCGAAAGAAAGCGCAACGTCCGATACGGATAAAGCAATCATTTTATTATTTTTCGCTTTCTGAAATTCATTATTTATATTGTACCACATTTTTCCCCCGAAATCAATATGCATAAATATTCGTTTTGCTGAGTTCCGAAGCTGTTTTTCCTTGCCGATTTACGAGGCGTATTTTAAATAATATTATTTACTCGGCAAATAAAAATGCGCTTATTTCCTCGAAAACTTGCATAAAGTGAATAAATATTCCGTCTTGTTAGTGCAAAATAAACAAAAAAATATCTTCCAATTGACACAAATACACACAGTTTTACCGATTTTTGAAAAAAGCGCCAAAAACTATTGCATATTTATTCCGAGTGTGCTATAATGTATGCATCAACAGAAAGCGGCGCTTGCCGAAAAAAGATTTGGAGAGAAAAAATGGATAAGAAGAATATTAAAAAAGTAGTTCTCGCATATTCCGGAGGACTTGACACGTCGATAATAATTCCGTGGCTTAAGGAAAATTACAATAACTGTGAGGTCGTTGCGGTTTCGGGTAACGTCGGCCAGGCTGACGAGCTTGAGGGCCTCGAAGAAAAGGCTATCAAAACCGGAGCGTCGAAGCTTTACGTGCTTGACCTTACGGAAGAATACGTTAACGATTACATTATGCCCTGTCTTAAGTCGGGCGCAATATACGAGGATTACTTACTCGGCACCTCTCACGCTCGCCCCTGCATTGCAAAGGGCCTCGTTGAGATAGCGCTTAAGGAAGGCGCTGACGCAATCTGCCACGGCTGCACCGGTAAGGGTAACGACCAGGTGCGCTTTGAGCTTGCGATAAAGGCGTTTGCTCCCAATATGCCCATCATCGCTCCTTGGCGTGAGTGGGATATAAAATCGAGAGAGGAAGAAATCGAATACGCCGAGGCGCATAACATTCCTCTTAAGATAAACCGTGAAACCAACTACTCAAAGGATAAAAACCTCTGGCACCTTTCCCACGAGGGAATGGACCTTGAGGACGCTTGGAACGAGCCTCTTTACGAAAAGCCCGGATTTCTTGAAATGGGCATCTCGCCTCTTCAGGCTCCCGACACTCCCACTTATATCACGCTTGATTTTGAAAAGGGAATTCCCACGGCGCTTAACGGCGAGAAGATGACGGCTAAAGAAATCATTCTTGCTCTCAACGAGATTGGCGGCAAGAACGGAATCGGTCTTCTTGATATAGTTGAAAACCGCCTTGTAGGTATGAAATGCCGCGGCGTTTATGAAACCCCCGGCGGAACTATCCTTTACCGCGCTCACGAGTATCTTGAAACCCTTTGCCTTGACAAGATGACGATGCACGAAAAGCAGAAGCTTTCCATCACCTTTGCCGAGCTTGTTTACAACGGCCAGTGGTTCACCCCCTTAAGAGAAGCGCTTTCCGCTTTCTTCGATAAGACTCAGGAAAACGTTACGGGTACTGTAAGACTCAAGCTCTACAAGGGTAATATCATAAAAGCGGGCGCAAAGAGCGACTACTCGCTTTACTCGGAAGAAATCGCAACTTTCGGCGAGGACAACGTTTACAATCAGGCGGATTCCGCAGGATTTATCAATCTTTTCGGACTTCCCATCAAGGTTCAGGCGCAAGTTAACGCAAAGAACAACAAAAAATAAGATATGGCAAACGAAAAAATGTGGGCGGGGCGCACCGCAGGAGCAACGGACCGGATAGCCGACGACTTCAATTCGTCTATCCGTGTTGATTCGGTTATGTATAGACACGACATAAAAGGCTCGATGGCTCATGCGGCGATGCTCGCCGAAACGGGAATAATAAGCGACGCCGACGCCGAAAAAATCATTTCGGGGCTTGAAGGAATTCTCGCCGATATAGATTCCGGCGCGCTTGATATAAATTTTGCGAGTGAAGACATACATATGTTCATAGAATCCACGCTCACCGAGAGAATCGGAGATGCGGGGCGAAAGCTTCACACCGCAAGAAGCAGAAACGACCAGGTTGCCGTTGATACAAGACTTTATATGAAGGATAAGGTTCTCGAAATCAAGGAGCTGCTCATTTCGCTTATTGAATCTATACTTTTCGTGGCAAAGGCAAATAAGGCGGCGATAATGCCGGGATATACGCATCTTCAAAGAGCGCAGCCGATAAGCTTTGCGCATTATCTTCTGGCCTACGTTGCAATGTTCAAAAGAGATTTTAGCCGACTTTCCGATGCGGTTTCAAGAATGAACGTATCTCCCCTCGGCGCTTGCGCCCTTGCGGGAACGACCTATCCGATTTCAAGAGAGATGACTGCGAAAGCGCTCGGCTTCAACGGATACTCGGAAAACAGCATTGACGCTGTTTCGGATAGAGATTTTGCCATTGAGCTTCTCTCGGCTTTCTCACTTATAATGACTCACCTTTCGAGATTTTCGGAAGAAATCATTCTTTATTCCAGCTGGGAATTTTCCTTTATAGAGCTTGACGACGCTTACACTACCGGCTCGTCGATTATGCCGCAGAAGAAAAATTCCGATATGGCGGAGCTTGTGCGAGGAAAGTGCGGAAGAGTGTTCGGCGACCTTATGGGAAGCTTGACTATGCTCAAGGGCCTGCCCCTTGCATACAATAAAGATATGCAAGAGGATAAGGAATCGCTTTTCGACGCAACCGAAACCGTCATAATGTGCTTGAAGGTGTTCTCACCCATGGTGAAAACCATGAAAGTCAAGCGCGAAAATATGTATGCGGCGGCGCAACGGGGATTTATAAACGCAACCGACCTTGCCGACTACTTAACGAAGCGCGGTATGCCCTTCAGAACGGCTTATAAAATCACGGGCGGCATAGTTGCAGATTGCATCAAAAACGGTCAAGTTCTTGACACGCTCCCCCTCGAAGAGTACAAAAAGTACTCGGAGCTTTTCGATTCCGACCTTTACGAAGAAATATCCCTTGAAACTTGCGTTTCAAAAAGAATTTCCGAGGGTGGAACGGGCCCCCATTCCGTTGAAGCTCAGATAAAGCTTGCGGAAGACTTCATAAACTCAAATAAAATTTAACATAAAAGAAATGAGGAAAACACAATGAAAAAGATTATCTCGCTTTTGCTTGCATTAACTCTCGTTTTGGGAGCAATGCTCACTCTCGCGTCTTGTAACAAAGACAACGATGACAATGAAGAAAACAACGAAACCAAAACTCTCGTAGTTGCAACCTCCCCTGACTTCCCTCCCTTTGAAAACCTTGTTGACGGCGAAGTAGTAGGTATCGAGGTTGACATCATGAAGCTCATCTGTGAAGAGCTCGGCTACGAAATCCAGTTCGAGCAGATCGCATTCGATTCCGTAATCCCCGGTATTGAAACCGGTAAGTACGACTGCGGTATGTCCGGTATCTCCGTAACTCCCGACCGCGCGCAGAACGTTCTTTTCACAACTCCTTACTGCCTTGCGGCTCAGTGCATCGTAGTAAGAGCTGACAGCGCAATTTCCGGCAAGGCAGACCTTGCGGGAAAGAAAATCGCAGTTCAGTCCGGTACTACAGCCGAGGCATTCTGCCTTGAAAACGCTTACTCCGTTGAAAGCTACGAAGCAAACGCAGACGCTAAAACCGCGCTTACTTCCGGCAAGGTTGACGCATGGGTAGTTGACGACCTTACCGCAGCTGAAATGTGCAAGGGCGACGCTTCCGTTAAGATTCTCTCCGAGCATATGACTACCGAGCCCTACGCTTTCGCTTTCAACTTTGACGACGAGGTTCTCGTTATGAAGTTTGACGAAGTTATCGAAAAGCTTATGGCAAACGGCAAGATCGCAGAAATCTTCGCAAAATACGAAGCTCCTTACACCGCTCCCTCTGCAAACTAAGGCTTAAGACGTAAATTTAATAAAAGAGCGAGGACACTCAAAGCGGTGTCTTCGCTCTAATGTGTTTTTTCGGTAACGCTTTTTCTTTTGCGTTCCGATTTCAATCAGGAGTTTATTTATGAAAAACAAAAGAATACTAAGTCTTTTTTTCCTTGCCGCAACGCTTCTTGCGCTCGTTTTGTCGCTTGGCTCGTGCGGTAAGAGCGCTGAGGACTTAAATCTTCCAAAGCAGACTGCGGCAACTTTGGAATTCAACTATTACGAAGTTCAAAATCTCGATAAGAAAAGCTTTCAGGACTTTGATAGCGATAAATATCTTACGAACGAATATTTTACAAAAGAGGACTTGAGCCTTTATCTCCAGTATCTCGTTGCGGGCAAAAAGGACGAGGGCGTAATATTCATATGCTATTGCTTTGAAGCTAAGGTGGCCGCCGTAAAGGATAAATTCACCGCTCTTAAAAATTCCGATCCCGAAAAATACGCCGATTATGAAGTAGCCGAGGCGTATTACTACAGTCAGGAAGAGGATTTCGGAATAAATATCGTTACTTTTTCGACGGAAAAGGGCATGAAAGACGCCGTTACGAAGAAGTGGGGCGCAAAATTAAAGCACACGTTTATTGACGATAATAACTATAAATATATGCTCGAGGGCTTTGGCAACACCATTCTCATAACCCTTGGAGCGCTTCTTATAGGCGTTGTTCTCGGCGTTCTCGTTGCGGTTGCAAAGTACTATTCCGAGGGCAACCCGAAGCTTAAATTCTTAAGCGTTATATGCGATATTTATACGACCGTAATACGTGGCATACCGATTACCGTATTGCTTCTTATCTTCTTCTTTATCATACTCGTGTCGGCAGACGGTATCACCGTTGCCATAATCGCATTCGGTATCAACTCAGGCGCTTATATGGCGGAGCTTGTAAGAAGCGGTATCAATGCGGTTGACGCAGGTCAGATGGAGGCGGCTCGCTCGCTCGGTATGTCAAAATGGCAGGCTATGAGAACGATTATTTTCCCCCAGGCTATAAAGAACGTTCTTCCCGCTATAGGCAACGAATGTATCGCGCTTCTAAAGGAAACCTCCGTCGCAGGTTACGTTGCCGTCGTTGACTTAACACGCGGCGCTAACCTTATAAGAAACTTAACCTACGACGCATTCAACCCCATAATCCTTTCCGCGCTTATTTACCTAAGCCTTGTCGTTTTAATGACGAAGCTTTTGACAAAACTTGAAAGGAGGCTCGCAAGAAGTGACAGACGTATCAGTAAGAAGTGAAAATGAAGCGATAATCAAAGTAAGAGAGCTTAAAAAATCCTTCGACGACATCGAGGTGCTTAAGGGTATCAACGTTGACATAAACCACGGCGACGTGCTTTGCGTTATAGGCGCGTCGGGCTCGGGTAAGTCTACCTTTCTTCGCTGCCTCAATCTTCTTGAAAAGGCAAATTCGGGAAGCATAGTTTTTGCAGGCGAGGATTTGATGGATAAAGACGTAAATCTCAACTTGCACAGACAAAAGATGGGAATGGTTTTCCAGCAGTTTAACCTTTTCCCCCATCTCACTATTTTGAAAAATCTTACGATTGCCCCCACGATGCTCAAAGGGCTAAGCAAGGAAGAGGCGGAGGACAAGGCTCTGAGGCTTCTTGCAAGAGTAGGCCTTGCAGACAGGGCAAACGATTATCCCAGTATGCTCTCGGGCGGTCAGAAGCAGAGAGTCGCTATAGTAAGAGCGCTTTGCATGGAGCCGACCGTTATGCTTTTCGACGAGCCGACCTCGGCGCTCGATCCCGAAATGGTAGGCGAGGTTCTTGACGTTATGAAAGAGCTTGCCTCAGAGGGAATGACGATGATCGTGGTTACTCACGAAATGGGATTTGCGCGTGAAGTGGCTAACCGTGTCATTTTTCTTGACGAGGGCGTAATCGCCGAAGAGGGAAGCCCCGCTGACGTTTTCGGAAATCCTAAATCGGAAAGACTTAAAACTTTCCTTTCAAAAGTTCTTTAATGCGAGGGAAAAAATGATTGATTTAAAAGGAAAAGATTTTTTAAAGCTCCTTGATTTTACAAGCGAAGAGGTTTTAGGCCTTATCACGCTTGCCGAGGAGCTTAAGGCAAAGAAAAAAGCAGGTATTCCTCATAAAATGCACGAGGGCAAAAACATAGCTCTCATATTTGAAAAGTCCTCAACGAGAACGAGATGCGCCTTTGAGGTTGCGGCGTACGACTTGGGTATGGGCGTTACTTACCTTGATCCGCAGGGCTCTCAAATCGGCAAAAAGGAAACCATAGCCGACACCGCCCGCGTGCTTTCGTCAATGTACGACGGCATAGAATACAGAGGCTTCGGTCAGGATATAGTTGAAGAGCTTGCTAAATATTCGTCCGTTCCCGTCTGGAACGGTCTTACGAACGAATTCCACCCGACGCAGATACTTGCCGACCTTCTTACCGTCAAGGAGCATTTCGGCTACTTAAAGGGAATAAATTTCGTTTACATGGGTGACGCTCGCTACAATATGGGCAACTCTCTTATGATAGGATGCGCTATGATGGGCATGAATTTCACCGCTTGCGCGCCCAAGAAATATTACCCCGACGCCGAGCTTATCGAGGCGGCTGAAAAGCTTGCCAAAGAAAACGGCGGCTCACTTCGCTTCTCCGAAGATCCTATAGCGGCAACGAAGGGCGCTGACGTTATATGCACGGACGTTTGGGTTTCGATGGGCGAGCCCGAAGCCGTTTGGCAGGAGCGCATTAACGACCTTTCGCCTTACGCCGTAACGAAAGAAATAATGGCTAACGCCGGCGAGGGCGCTGTGTTTATGCATTGCCTCCCCTCATTCCACAATCTTAAAACCGGTATCGGAAAAGAGGTTGGCGAGAAATTCGGACGTGAATTTATGGAAGTGTCCGACGAGGTGTTTGAGAGCGAGGCTTCCATCGTTTTCGAGGAAGCGGAAAACCGTATGCACACCATAAAAGCCGTAATGGCGGCAACGTTATAAGGCTAAATTAACGCTTCTGCTTTAAATACTGAAATAAAAAAGACAAATGCTCCACGAAGCTTCGTGGAGCATTTTTAGTTAAAAATGAAATCTTTTTTGCCAATTTCCCCTTATCGTCGGTATCAGGAACGAGAGTATCATAATAATTGATAACACCCAGCCGACAGGCCATACGAGATAAAGGAGAGTGAGCTGATTTTCTTCGGGGAAGTGCGGATAAAGCACGAAAACCCAGAAGAAGCGTATAGCGCACATAAAAAGAAGAGTTGCGACGGTTGGCACCATTGGCCGACGGAATCCGCGCGTTGCTTCGGAAAGAATCTGATTTATTCCGCAGATAAAATATGTGCTTGAAATGATAATCATTTTCTGCTGGGAATATCTTATAACCTCGGGGTTACTCGACATAATCGACGAAAGCTCTGCGGAGAAGATAGCTGAAAGCGCTCCTATTGAGCCCGCAAAGATTACGGCTATCATCATGCCGCGCGTTATCGCTTTTTTCGCTCTCGAAAGATTGTTTGCTCCGAGATTCTGGCTGACGTAGGGCATAACGGCGTAGGCGGGGGCGCAGGCTATCTGATAAAGAATTCCGTCGAAATTGTTCGCTATCGAAATTCCCGTTGTCGCTTCCTTGCCTATTTCGTTAACCGTTGCCGAAATGATAACGTTCGCTATCGAGTAAAGCGCTTGCTGAAGACCGGCGGGAATACCGATTTCAAGTATATCGCCAAGCTCACGCTTTGAAATTCGGAGTCTTGATACGGAGAGCTTCGTCATCTCGTTTTCGTTCTTTATAAGAGCGCGAACTCCGAGAAAACAAGAAACGGACCACGAAATTATGGTTGCCAGAGCAACGCCGACAACAGACATTTTGAAAACGGCAACGAAAAGCAGATTGAAAAGAACCTTCATAACTCCGCCCGCCATAAGATAAATCATGGGGCGGCTCGCATCGCCCTTTGCTCTGAGGATTGATGCGGAAAAGTTATATACCATAAGTATCGGAACGCCGGCAAAATAAAGGCGGAAATAAAGAACTGCGTTGTCAAGAAGATCCGCATCGCAATTCATCCAAGTAAGGAAAAGCCTTGCGCCGAAAATTCCTATAACCGCCATAAGAGCGCCGCCTAAAAACGCAAAGGTGACGGCAGTTCCCACAGCCTTTTGCGAGCCGTCTTTATCCGAGCGCCCTATTCGGCGCGCAATAACTACGTTTGCGCCTGAGGAGCAGCCGATAAGAAGACCTGTTATAAGCGAGATAAGAGTTCCGCAAACACCGACAGCGCCTACTGTGAGCTCGTCGCTTGCGAAATTCTTGAGCACCGTCATATCAATGATATTGAACAGTGATTGAGTGACGTTCATTATCATGATGGGGATAGAGATAGCAAGCAAGCCTTTAACTATCGAGCCATCAAGCATGTTAACGTCTTTTCTTAAAAGCTTCATTTCGAATACCCTCGATTATCTAACCCTTTTCTTTATAAGAGCGTTAACTCTTTCTCTTATTTCAAGAATCTGGTCTGCGTTCGTTGCGCAAGTCTCGAACGTTACGTCGCATCCGATAACCTCGTCGATTATCTTTACAACAGTTTCCTTGTCGTAAAGCTTTTCGCAAAGCTTCATAGCCTTCATATCCTGAAGAGCCTCGAAGAATACGATAATACGGCTTGATTCGAGCGCCGTGCCGTCCATATTGGGATAAACGGAGAATGCGTCGCCGGGGGGTACCCAACAGTTTCCGTCAAGCTGGACGTAGGGGTTAATAAGGTCGAGCGAATTGTCGTTGTAGTAGAAGTTGTAGCCCCAATGCAAAAATCCCTTGATGTCGTATTTATACATCTGGTAGCCTATCGAGCGGTTACGGCAAGCGGGCATTGCTATGAATCTATTTGAAACCTTTGCCGCCTGGCTGCAACAGTAGTAAGTCCAAAGGTTCGGAATATTCTCGTCAAGGAAGGGCTTTATGCGGTTGTTTGAGGGAATAGGCATCTCGCAAGTGCCGTCAAGGTAGTATTCAATGTGGGAAAGAGCGTCCATGATGGGATAGCCACGGAGGACGTCCGCAATTCCCGATTTCGCCTTTTTATAGGTTTCAAGATGTCTTTCGCTGGGCTCGTCGGAAATGTGGAAGAAGAGGCGCTTGTCGTTGCCGTTTTCTTTCATATGAGCGATAACAGCTCCAAGCATTTCACGAAGGAAGCCTAAGTATTCGTCGCCAACGGAGTCGGTTTCCCAGCCGAAAATCTTTTTGTATTCGCCGTCAACTGTCGCCATAACCTTGGGCGCGTGAGCTGAGCCCCATTGCGTGAAGAGGTGGTTCATTTCGAAGTACTTGATTCCGACCTTGTCGCAGAGCTTAACCCATTTATCAAGGAGGGTAAAGTCAAAGGAATACTTACCGTTCGTTACGTTAACGCTAACGAGCTGAGTCGTGGGGCGCTCGCCGCCGATTTTCGTATCAAGGGGAGGCGTTACGAGGGGAGTGAGAATCATGTTAATGCCGTTTTTAACGGCAACGCGCATAAAGTTCTCGATAATCTCCCAGTGGCGACGCGACCACATTTTAACGTTGTAGTAAGAAGCAAGACAGTCGCAGTGGAACCAGTTCGTGTAGTAAATTTCATCGTCGGGCAAAACTGCGTTGATAATTTCAATAATTACGGATTCTTCCGTGAGGAAGTTGTCATGATGGTCGTGAACTTTGACGGTAAGAGTGTATTCGCCCGCCTTAATGCGCTTCGGGATATTGATTTCAACCCAGAAAGCCATAGTGTGACCGTTAGCGATACATACGCTGTTGGTGTAGTGCATAGGTCTTAAAATATCGGGGAAAACGCCGGGCTCTTTTGATATGTAGTTGTCGTCGTGAATACCCGAATGTTGAAGCGTAGGTCTGTCAACGGGAACGGAGCAAACGTCACGCATAGTTGCGTATTTTGAAAGCTCGCCTTCAAGGGTAACGAAAGCCATTATAATACCGCGGCTGCCAAAGTTGTCGTTGTGCGAGGTGTGGGCAACCTGGAAAGAGAGTCTTTCGCCTTTGAGAGCGGAAATTCTTCTTAAGGGCTTAAGCTTGTCGATTGATTCGTGAGCCAAAGGCTTTTCGAGAGAAGAAACGATTTTGATTTTTGTACTAAGCATAGTTTAGTCGCCTTTCTGCGTTGAAAAAAATATTCTTTTTATTTTTTTGCTTTTTTAATAAGAGCGTTAACTCTTTCACGTATTTCGTGGATTTCAGCGGCGCTCGTCGCGCAATTGTCAAACGTTACGTCGCAGCCTATTACTTCGTCGATAATCTTAACGATAGCCTCTTTGCCGTAATATTTTTCGCAAAGGCGCATTGCCTTAAGGTCTTGAAGCGCCTCGTTGAAAACTACGATACGGGTGGACTCAAGAGCGGTGCCGTCCATGTGGGGATAAACCGAGAAAGCATCTCCCGGAGGTACCCAAACGTCGCCGTCGCCCTGCAAATAGGGGTTGATAAGGTCTTGCGAAAGGAAGTTGTAGTAGAAATTGTAGCCCCACTGTAAAAATCCCTTGATGTCGTATTTATACATCTGGTAGCCGATGGAGCGGTTACGCCAGCCGGGCATTGCAATGAGTCTGTTGGAAACCTGATTTGCCTGAATACAGCAATAGTAAGTCCAAAGCCCCGGAACTTTTGCTTCAATAAAGGGCGCGATATGATTGTTTGCGGGAATGGGCAATTCGCAAGTGCCGTCAAGGTAAAACTCGATATGCGAGAGGGCGTCCATTACGGGATAACCCTTGATAACGTCGGCAATAGCGTCCTTGCCTTTTCTATAAGTTTCAAGATTTGCGGTGCTCGGCTCGTCGGAAATGTGGAAGAACATTCTCTTGTCGTTGCCACATTCTTTCATGTGAGCCACGACCGCTCCGAGCATCTCGCGAAGGAATCCGAGATATTCGTCGCTCATAGAGTCGGTTTCCCAGCCGAAAATCTTCTTGTATTCGCCGTCAACGGTCGCCATAACCTTGGGCGCATGGTTTGAGCCCCACTGTGTGAAAAGGTGGTTCATTTCAAAATACTTAATGCCGACCTTGTCGCAAAGCTTAACCCACTTGTCAAGAAGAGTGAAATCAAATGAGTATTTGCCGTTATTAACGTTAACGCCAACAAGCTGAGTAGTCATTCTCTCTCCGCCGATAGCGGTGTCAAGAGGGGGTGTTACGAGGGGAGTCAAAATCATAGTTATACCGTTTTTGACGGCAACGCGCATAAAGTTTTCGATAATCTCCCAGTGGCGACGCGACCACATTTTAACGTTGTAGTAAGAAGCAAGACAGTCGCAGTAAAACCACTCGGTGTAGTAAATCGACTCGTCGGGCAAAACCTCGTTAATAATCTCGATAACGATTGAAGTGTCGCATGCGTGTCTTCCCTCGGCGGTGTCAAGATTAAGTTTAAGGGTATATTCGCCCGCCTTGATTCTCTTCGGGATATTTATTTCAAGCCAAAGAGTCTGAAGAACGGAGTTTACGATAAAAACTTGGTTTTTGTTATGTAATGGGCGAAGAACATCGGGGAAAATGCCCGGCTCTTTCGATATAAAATTATCGTCCATGTGCCAAGCCTTTGAGTGCTGTAATACGGGCTTTGCAACGGGAACACATTCAACCTCACGCACGGTGACGTACTTTGAGAGCTCGCCCTCAAGCGTCAAGAAAGCGGTGCAGCCGCGGCACTGAAGCCCCTCGTCAAAATTCGTGTGTATCGCCTGGAAAGAAAGTCTTTCGCCCTTCAAAGCCGAAACTCTTTTAAGCTTGGGAAATGCGTTAAAGGAGTCTTGGGGGCGGGGTTTTTCAAGCGAGGAAATAATTCTGATTTTGTTCATAATAACTCTCCTATGAGTTTTGTTTTTCCAAAATTTCAATCATTTTTTTGAAGTTTTCGGGAAGCTCACACTCGAAAGTCATTCTCTCGTTTGTTCTCGGATGCGTGAGTGTCAAGCGTTTTGCGTGGAGCGCTTGTCCGTCAAACAGGGGGGCGTGTAACTTTTCAAAGCGAGTTTTGGTTTTTGCGTAAACCTCGTCGCCGAGAAGCGCATGCCCTTTATACGACATATGAACGCGTATCTGATGCGTTCTGCCGGTTTCAAGTATCAAGCGAAGATAAGTGACTTCGCCATAACTTTTGTTTACAAAATAGTGCGTTACGGCAGGTTTTGACGAGCCTTTGCCGTCTTTGATAACCGCCATTTTCTTTCTGTCAACGGGATGGCGGCCGATGGGAGCGTCAACCGTGCCGGAATCTTCGGAAAAGCCGCCGCGCACAAGCGCATGGTATTCTCTCACTATTCCGTGAGCCTCAAGCTCGCGTGAGAGCTTTAAGTGAGCCTCGTCGTTTTTCGCAACGACGAGAAGCCCCGAGGTGTCTTTATCTATTCTGTGTACTATTCCCGGGCGCATAACGCCGCCGATTCCCGAAAGGGAATCCTTGCAGTGATAGAGCAGCGCATTGACGAGCGTGCCGGAATAGTTGCCGGGCGCCGGATGGACGACGAGCCCCGACGGCTTATTTATCACTATAATATCCTCGTCCTCAAAAACTACGTCTAAGGGAATATTCTCCGCTTCGACGGAAAGCTCCGTAGGCTCGGGTATTGAAATTTCTATCTCGTCGCCACGCTTAACCGTGTATTTTTTGCTCTCCGCCCGTCCTGAAACGAGGACGTCGCCCGAGTCGATAAGCTTTTGCGCCGAGCTTCTTGAAACTCCCGCCGCTTCGCTGACGATAACGTCGAGCCTCTTCGTAGCGTCGGAGTCCTCAATCCTCAAAAACATAGGAAATCAATCCTTTTTATTATTTTTTTCCTTTTCCGCTTTAAGTTGGCGAGATTCCTTAACTATGTCTATCGACATAACGAGAATAAGAAGACCTGCGCCAATGCAAACCAAGGAATCAGCGCCGTTGAAAACGGCAAAATAATCAACGCTGACAAAGTCGACCACGTAGCCGAGGAAAACTCTGTCAATCATATTTCCGATACCGCCCGAGGCGATTATCGAAACGGATATAAGATACGACTTGGGTTGGTTTTTCACAAGGAAAATATAGCCGAGCATGAAAAGTATCGCCACGCTTGACACCGTCATAAATATCCAGCGCGAATTTTCCATCATGCCGAAAGCCATTCCCTCGTTTTCAACGTAGGAAAGCTCAAGAAAGCTTCCGATTATTTTAACGGGGGGCGAGCCCTTTAAAAAGAGCACCGCCAGAAGCTTCGTCGCTTGGTCGAGAACGATTCCCGCAAATATGATACCGAGGTAGAGAAGATATTCTTTCAGTCTTTTTTTATCAAGCTTCAAATCAAGTTTCATTCATTTATCCAATCCAAAATTAAATTACGGGCAAAAGCGTACGAATAAATACCAAAAGCAAATAGCTTATCGTAAACGACCAGTCAATAGGCGAGCCTTGCAGAAGATTGAATTTCTGCAAAAGAAACCTTACGGGAATTATGAAAGGCTCTGTGATAAGGCATACGAAAAGATAGAATCTGTTGCCGCCAACTTCCGTAAAAAGCGGCATAAGCGCCCTTATGAGAAATGCGAATGATGTGACGCCGAGCGTTATGGCAACGACTCTTGCGATAACAGAAATGAAAACTATCACGTTTACCCCTTGTCGCTGATGTCGATTCCGTTTGCGGTTATGATATAAGTCGCCTTAGAAACGTGGCTTATCTCGCCGTCGATAGTGTAAGCAACTCCACGGAGGAAGTCGAGCATTCTCGTTATCGTAGCCATTTCAAGAAGCTCAAGATTCAAAACCACGGTGCAGCCGCGCAAAAGGTGGTCGGCGATAACGCTAACCTCCGCAATCGACTCGGGCCTTAAAACCTTAAGCTCGATATTCCCGCCTTCAAGATAGCTCTTCTTCGGCTCTTCGAAGAAGTCCTCGTCCTCGTCGTTTACGCTATGCTCAACTCCGCTTTTTAATTCAACCTCGTCCTCTTCAAGCTTCTTGAAAACGATTTCCTCGTCTTCGCTTTTAGCAACCTTCGTGAGCTTTTCTCTGAGTTTTTCGAACATTTTTTCTACTCCTTTATTTTACAAAAAGTCTGCGCCCGACTCTTACGAGTGTCGAGCCCTCTTCTATCGCAACCTTATAGCTGTCGCTCATTCCCATTGACAGTATCGGCTCTCCGTCAAAATACGGGGTGAGCTTATCAAAAAGTTTTTTCGTTTCTCTGAAATAGGGGCGAAGCGCCTCGCCCTCTTCCGAGAGGGGCCCCATCGTCATAAGTCCCGTGAGAATTAAGTTCGGGTAGTTTTTGATTCCCGCCGCAAACTCTTCCGCCGCCTCGGGTAAAACTCCGCCTTTTTGTTCTTCTCTTGCCGAGTTTATCTCGATAAGAACGGGGATTTTTCTGCCTATGGCAAAGGCTCTTTTCTGGATTTCTCCCGCAAGCCTATCCGAGTCAAGCGAGTGTATAAGATAAGCCGAGTCCGCAATAAGCTTGACCTTGTTCGTCTGAAGCGAGCCTATCTCGTGCATTCTCGGGGAAAAGCCCGCCGCCCGCAAAAGCTCGCCTCGCCTTTTAACTTCGCCGGGGCGGGTTTCGCCAATGTCGAGAGCTCCCGCCGAGGCAAGCGCCAAAAGCTCCTCGTCCGAGCCGCTTTTGGTAACGGAAACCAAGGTCGGAGCTTTATATCCGAGCCTTTGCGAGAGGGCTTCTATTTCTTCGAGAAGCTCGTTATAATTCCTTTTTACGTAATCAAATTCATTCATATCTCACCGTGTGGAAAATCCTCATACTATTTCACTTTCTATTATATCAAAGAAAAAAATATTTGCAAGTATTTTAGTAAATATTTTAGCGCGTGGGTGTTGATTTTAATAAAGTTTTATGATATAATATAGCCGTATAAATATGTTTGGAGATAAATATGCAGGCACAAACGAATCTGAAAGCGCCGCCGTCTGTTATGGCGCTCGCTTATCTTGGCGACGCACGCCACGCGCTATACGTCAGGAAAATGCTCGTCGGACGTGGAATCCAGAAGTCGAAGGAGCTTAACGCTCTGGCTCTTGAATACGTAACGGCAGAGGCGCAAGCTAAGCTTTATGCGAAAATTGAAGACGCTCTTTCCGAGGAGGAAAAGGCAACCTTTAAGCGAGCTTTTAATTCCGGCCACCTGAACCGACCGAAGCACGCAAGCTTAAAGGAATACCGCACGGCAACCGGATTTGAGGCTGTTATCGGGCTTCTTGAATGGCAAGGAAACGGCGAAAGGCTTGAATATTTACTTGATTTAGCACACAGAGAGGATAATGACAATGATTAAGAGAATTAAAGGAACTTTTGATATACTCCCCGACGAAACTCCCCTTTGGAGATATATTGAGGGAATAATGAGAGAGGAAGCGGAAAAGTACGGCTACGGCGAAATCCGCACCCCCACTTTTGAAAATACGGAGCTTTTCGTAAGAGGCGTCGGTGACACGACGGACGTCGTTCAGAAAGAAATGTATACCTTTGCCGACAGAGAGGAAGACAGATCTATCTCTCTTCGCCCCGAGGGCACGGCTTCGGTTGCGAGAGCTCTTATCGAAAACGGAAAATATTCCGATCCGATGCCGCTTAAGTATTACTATATAATTTCCTGCTTCCGTCACGAGAAGCCCCAGGCGGGAAGAAGCCGTGAATTCGTTCAGTTCGGAACTGAAATGTTCGGCTCGGAAAGCCCCGCGGCAGATGCAACCGCAATAGCTCTTGCGGCGTCGATTTTCCGCCGCCTCGGACTTGATAACGTCAAGCTCCACTTGAATTCCATCGGCTGCAAGGAATGTCGCCCCGTTTACAGACAATCCTTGGTTTCCTATTACGAAGCAAAGAAGGACAAGCTTTGCGACACTTGCCGCGAGCGCTTGAATAAGAATCCTTTAAGACTTCTCGACTGTAAAAATCCCGAGTGCCACGAGCTTTCCCTCGGCGCCCCCAAAACCGTTGAGCATCTTTGCGAAGCTTGCGAATCGAAATTCGAGCTTTTAAAGGCGAGCCTTGACTCAATGGGCATAGAATACGAGGTTGACTCCTCTATCGTAAGAGGTCTTGACTATTACACAGGCGCAGTTTTCGAGTTTATTGCCGAGGGCATCGGCGCTCAGTCAACCGTTTGCGGCGGCGGCAGATACGACGGACTCGTTGAATCCCTTGGCGGCCCCGCTCTTTCGGGAATCGGCTTCGGTATGGGTATTACCCGTCTTATTCTCGCTCTTCGCGCAAAGGAGCTTGATAAAATAGAAGTTAAAGCGCCGAAGCTTTACGTGGCGTCACTTGGCGAAAAGGCGGCGCTTTATGCGCTCGGCATAGTTGAAAGGCTTCGCCGCGAGGGTGAGGTTGCGGAGTGCGACATTGTCGGAAGAAGCCTTAAGGCGCAGATGAAATACGCAAACAAGCTTGGCGCGGAATACACGCTCATTATAGGTGATTCCGAAATTGAGGCGGGTAAGGCGCAAATCAGAAATATGCAGACGGGTGAGCAAAAAGAGGTTTCACTCGACGGATTTACGATATAAACTGTGTAAAGGCAAGCAATCGAATAGTATTGTTTGCCTTTTAAATAAGGACGAGGCTATGAAAAAGAGAGAAGAATTTTTACCTATAAGCCAAAACGACGTTCTCGCTCGCGGATGGAGCGAGGTGGATTTCGTTTACGTAACGGGTGACGCTTACGTTGACCACCCGTCTTTTGGCGTTTCAATAATCTCGCGCACGCTTGAGGCTGCGGGCTTCAGGGTTGCCATTCTTTCACAGCCCGACTACAAAACGGCGGAGTCTTTCAAGCTTTTCGGCAAGCCGAGGCTCGGCTTCCTTGTCACGAGCGGAAACATAGATTCCATGGTTGCCCACTATACCGTGTCAAAAAAACGCCGTTCTTACGACTATTATTCGCCCGGCGGAAAGATGGGCGCTCGCCCCGACCGCGCGGTTATTGTTTACTGTAACAGAATAAGAGAAGCCTTTGGCGACGTGCCGATAATTATCGGCGGCCTTGAAGCCTCGCTCCGTCGCTTTGCGCACTACGACTATTGGGACGACAAGGTGCGCCGCTCGATACTCGTTGACTCGCGCGCCGACATTTTGACCTACGGCATGGGCGAGAATATTCTCGTCCGCATAGCAAAGCTTCTCGACCGAGGCGTGCCTATCAAGAAAATTCGTGACGTAAGAGGTACGGTTTACCTTGCGAAGAGGGGTGACGCAACGCATTTTGAAGCGGTTGAAACTTACGACTACGACGAGCTTAAAACGGATAAGGCGAGCTATGCGAAAGCTTTCGCTATACAGTATAAAAACACGGATTCCGTCAGAGGACGCGCGATAATTGAATATTACGGAGATAAAATGCTCGTTGCAAATCCCCCGATGCCGCCGCTTGAAAGGGAGGAGCTTGATAAGGTGTATTCGCTCCCTTACGCAAGAGATTATCACCCCGATTACGAGGCTGTGGGCGGCGTCCCCGCAATTACTGAGGTTAAGTTTTCGATAACGCATAACAGAGGTTGCTTCGGCGCTTGTAATTTCTGCGCAATCGCCTTTCACCAAGGGCGTGAGGTGCGCTCAAGAAGCGAAGAGAGCGTCGTTAAGGAAGCGGAGCTTATAGCCTCGATGCCCGATTTCAAGGGCTACATAAACGACGTCGGTGGGCCGACGGCAAACTTCCGTTACCCTGCCTGCGAAAAGCAGAAAACGGCAGGCGTTTGCCCCAATAAAAAGTGTCTTGCTCCCACCCCGTGTAAAAATTTAAAGGTAGACCACACGGAATATATGAATATGCTCGAAAAAATCGAGCGTGTTCCCGGCGTTAAAAAGGTTTTCGTGCGCTCCGGTATCAGATTTGACTACCTGATGCTTGACGAATCCGACGCATTTTTCAAAAGGCTCGTGTCGCATCACGTGTCGGGGCAGCTCAAGGTTGCGCCCGAACATTCGTCCGGCAATGCGCTTTCCATGATGGGAAAGCCGCCTATTGAGGTTTACGAAAAATTCAAGAAAAAATATTTTGAGCTCTCGGCAGAGTGCGGACTTGAGCAGTATCTCGTTCCGTATCTTATGTCGAGCCACCCGGGCGCAACGCTTAACGATGCCGTAAATATGGCGCTCTGGCTCAAAAAGCACAAATATTCTCCCGAGCAGGTGCAGGATTTCTATCCCACCCCGGGAACAATTTCAACGGTAATGTACTATACGGGTATCCACCCGATGACAGGCAAGGCGGTTTACGTATCTACCGACTACCGTGAAAAGCAGCTCCAGCGCGCGCTTTTGCAATATTCGAGGCCCGAAAACGCAAATCTCGTAAGAGAGGCGCTTAAAAAGGCAGGGCGAGAGGACTTGATAGGAAATTCCCCCGAATGTTTAGTGCGCCAAGCTTTCGGTCAGAACAAAAGCGCAAAGCTTGACTTCAAGGCAACGGCGGGCGGCGACAAAAAACGCTCGAAAATAGAGAAAAGCGCAAAGGGCAGAGGCACTCCCAAGGCGAAAAAGAGCACTTACGACGGCAAAAGCGCAAATAATCGCTCGCCTCTTAAAAAAACAGTGACAAAGTCGGGCGCAAAAAATCGCTCGCCGTTTGGCAAAAGTGCCAAAAAAGGCAGATAAAATTCTACTAAATTTCAAAAAATTCAAATTATATTCGTAAAAATTACGAACTTGTCCGAGCGAAAAAATCAGGCAGAACGCAAAAACTGCATTTTTTGCTCAAAAACGACGTTTTGGGCGTAAAACGGTCAAAAAACGGAAAAGGAAAGTTTTTCACCATTTTCTGTTTTTCACAATTCTCGCTGCGTTTTGCTCAATCAATTGTGGAAAACTTGTGGAAAACTCTTTTGAGGTCTTGATTTTCAATGCTTTTTCGTGAAACGTTTTCCTCAAATTCAACATTTTGAAATGTGAAAAATTTTTATTTCCAACGAAGCTTTGAAAATCTGAAATCGGGTTTTGGATAGATATTTTCGAAGTCTTTCGATAAAAAACGACTTTTTTTACTTCAAAACATTACAAAAGTTTCGTTAAAGGTTTAGTAAGTTTTACGAATTTTCGCAAAAAGAAATCAAATTAAGGAAAAAACGATGCAAATTCTGGCTGATAGATACTTAAAAGCGAAGAGAAAGCTCTTCCAAAAAGCATACGGAAAAATGCTTAATACAGAGCAAAGACGCGCGGTTTTCACCGCTCGCGGCCCTCTTCTCGTGCTTGCGGGCGCGGGAAGCGGAAAAACTACGGTTCTCGTTAACCGTATTGCTTTCATTATTAAACATGGAAACGCATATTTTTCGGACTTCGTTCCCGAAAATATTACGGAAGAGGACGTCGCTCGCCTTGAGGGCGCTTTGTCGTGGGATTCAGACGAAATTATGGAAATTCTTCACGAATTTGCATTTGAGCCCGCCGCCCCCTACTCCGTTCTTGCCATAACCTTTACGAATAAGGCGGCAAATGAAATGAAGGAGCGCCTTGCGAAAACCTTTGGCGACGCTGAAACCTCCGATGCGATATGGGCCGGCACTTTCCACTCCGTTTGTCTTAAGATTTTGCGCAAATTCGGCGAGAGCGTCGGCTACAGATCGGGATTTTCAATATACGATCAGGACGATTCAAAGCGCTTGATTTCCAACTGTATGAAAGAGCTTTCGATAGACGAAAAGCGCCTTGCGCCGAGAGCTTGCCAAAGCGAGATAAGTCGGGCAAAGGATAAGCTTGTCACCCCCGAAAACTTTAATTTGGGCTACGATCCGCGCGCAAAGGATATACTTGAAATTTATAAGCTTTACCAGAAAAAGCTCATGGAAAACAACGCCGTTGACTTTGACGATATAATTATGAAAACGGTAGAGCTTTTGAAAACGAACGAGGAGGCTCGCCGCTATTATTCGTCGAAGTTTAAGTACGTGCTTGTCGACGAGTATCAGGACACGAACCATGCGCAGTTCGTTTTAACCTCGCTCCTTTCGGAAAAATACCGTAATATAATGGTAGTAGGAGATGACGACCAGAGCATTTACCGCTTCCGCGGAGCGACGGTTGAAAATATTCTTTCATTTGATAAAACGTACCCCGAAGCGCTCGTCGTAAAGCTTGAGCAGAATTACCGCTCGACCGAAAATATACTTGCGGCGGCAAACGCGGTTATAGGAAATAACGATAAGCGCCACGATAAAAAGCTCTGGTGCGACAAGGGCGAGGGCGAAAAAATAACGCTCTGCGAGCGCTACGACCAGAACGAAGAGGGAAAATATATAATCGATAAAATCAACGCAGGCGTTAAGTCGGGCAGAAAATTTTCGGATTTTGCGGTTCTTTACAGAGTTAACGAGCTTGCCCGCTCACTTGAAACGACTTTTGCGAAAAGCGGTATTCCTTACCGTATTCTCGGCTCTATGCGATTCTACGACCGCAAGGAAATTAAGGACATTATAGCTTACCTTGCCGTCATAAATTCCCCCTCCGACTCGCTTCGCTTAAAAAGAATTATAAACGAGCCGAAGCGCAAAATAGGCGATGCGACGGTGACTGCGATAGAGGAAATCGCAAGCCTTGAAGCTAAATCGATGTACGAGGTAATGAGGGATGCGGAAAAATATCTTGCCCTCTCAAAAACGAAAGATAAGCTTTTGGATTTCGTCGCCCTTTTGGAAAAAATAAAAGAAGACACCCTCCCGACGACTCTTATCTCCCGTGTTTTCGAGGAGACGGGATATAAAGCGATGCTGCTTGCCGAGGGCTTTGAGGGCGAGGGTAAAATTGCCAACGTAAACGAGCTTCTCTCCGCCGCCGAGGAATATGAAAAACGTACGTCAGATGCTGGCGAAACGGCAACTCTTACGGGATTTCTTGAAGAAATTTCGCTTATCAGCGATATTGATAAATATGACGAAAACTCGGATTCCGTCGTGCTTATGACGGTACATTCCGCAAAGGGACTTGAATTTCCCGTCGTCTTTTTGGCGGGCGTCGAGGAGGGAATATTCCCCTCGTCGCAATGTATCGGAAGCGAAGAGGAGATAAGCGAGGAGCGCCGACTTGCTTACGTTGCGATAACGCGCGCTAAAGAAAAGCTTTACATAACTCATACGAAAAACAGAATGATGTACGGAAAAACGAGCTTTAATCCGCTCTCTCGCTTCGTGAAGGACGAGATTCCCGAAAAGCTTATCGAGAGCGAAACGGTGAGAAGAGATGCGGCGAGAGCTAAAACCCCCTTTGGATTTTCCGGGGAGGGCGCAAAAGTCAACCCATTCAAGTATGCGAATCCCTTTGGCGAGAGCTCGGCGAGAAAAGCTTCTCCATTCGCTGCCGCTAAAGCTCCGAGCGAGCCCTCGAAGCCTCGTGGAGCAGAGAGCTTCGGCGTTGAAAAATTTGCGCCCGGCACTCGTGTTTCACATTCGGTTTTTGGCGCAGGCGAGATAGTTTCCGCTCGTGACATGGGCGGCGACGTGCTTTACGAGGTTAAATTCGACTCCGGCGTTACCAAAAAACTTATGGCAACCTTTGCAAAGCTTGCAAAAATCTGAAAATGAAAGGGCGAATATGATTAAGGCTTGTATTTTTGATATGGACGGTACCGTCCTTGACACTATAAAAACCATTACTTACTACGTTAATATAACGCTTGATAAGTTCGGAATCAGAAGAATAAGCGAGGACGAATGTAAAATTTTCGTCGGCAACGGAGCGAAGCTTCTTATCGAAAGAACGCTTAAAAGCCGTGAGATTAGTATGGAGCTTCTTCAGCCGGTGCTCGATTCCTACGGCGCGGCATATGACGAAAATCCCAACCACTTAACCGCCCCTTACGAGGGAATACCCGAGCTTCTTTCCGAGCTTAAGCGCCGTGGGGTGAAGATTGGTATTGTTTCAAATAAGCAGGATTTTTTAGCACGCCCCCTGGCAGAGCGCTTTTTCGGCTCGCTCGTTGACCTTGCCGTAGGCGGTAAGGAGGGCGTCCCCTTGAAGCCTAAACCCGATGCGATTCTTTCAATGCTTGAAAGCTTTGGCGTTGCGGCGGAAGAGTGCGCCTATATCGGTGACACAGGCGTTGATATGCAAACCGGAAAAAATACCAAAGCTCGCTTAACCGTTGGCGTTACCTGGGGATTTCGCGGAGTGGATGAGCTCAACTCTTGCGGCGCAGACCTTACCGTCGATACCCCTAAGGAACTTTTGGAAGAGGTTTTGAAGATTGATTAAAAAAATCACGGTATTTATTTTAGTCGCATCCTTCGTCATTGGCCTTGCCTCGTGCGATAAGGAAGAGGTTTTCGGCCATGCGGAGTTAAGGCTTTCCCTTGACAGCGGATTTTCGGCTTTTGAGGCGGAGAGCTTTGATGCGGCGTATTCAAACGGCTCGTGCATCGTCGGAATATACAGAGTGTCGTTTGATGCGGGCGCTCTTGAGGGGATTCCCGACTTTTTGACTCCGGAGCAATTCGCAAGACTTTATTTAGAGGTTTCGGGGCGAGAGGCGGAAATCAAAAAGCACGGCCTTGTGCCATACTATGAGTATACCGAAACTCAGGAGGGAATTGTAAACGTATATCTCGCAAGCTTTTTCCGCTCCCGTTTTGCGTATTTTATAGTGCTTTTCGCGTCGCCCATCGTAAACTACGATGCATGGCGAGCAAGTTTTCTTTCTTATACCGATACGGTAATTTTCGTTTATTAAAGGAGATGTCTATGAAGCGCTTTTGTCTTTTGGTTTTATCCTTGCTTATCTCGATTTCCCTCTTTTCCTGTAACGGCAAAGACGGAGAGGAAAAGCTTAAATACCGCGTAATGCTCTCGGTTTCGGAGGGCGTCACCGTGATTGGCGACGCAAGCCTCGAGGTCGAGGCGGGAGGTACTGCCGAATTTCTCGTAGAAATTGACACGGGGTATATCTTCAAGTCGGCAAGCGCCGGTGAATACGACTCCGAGGCAGGCGTTTTGAGAATTGAGAACGTAAATGAGAAAATGAGCGTTTCCCTCTATGCCGAAAAGGCGGATTTCAATACGGAAGAAAGCGTGCCCTTTATTTTCAAGGGTGAGCTTGGCGACGAAACGAACGTTTCGGAAAACGAGGTTAAGCTCGGCTCGCTCATAAAGGCAAACTCCGGCGCTACGGAGCTTATTTTCCTTGGCTGGAGCTTCGGTAAGAGCGTAGAGCAGGGCGGCGTCGTGGTTTCCGAAGAGCGCTATTTCGAATTTACGGTAACTCCCGATATATTAAGAAACGGAGTTCTTTATCTTTACGCAAACTACATGGACGACGCATCCCGTATGCTTTACTACGACGCTAACGGAGGCGTGATAAGAACTTCAAGCGATAACGTTTCGCATAAAAGCTATTATAAAACCGCCGTCACGGACGGCAAGCTTCTCGTAACCCTTGGCGACGAATATTTCGCATATTGCTCCTCACATTCAACGTTTTGGGACGACGGAAGCTTCACGCGCGACGGCTACGTGCTCGTTGAATATAACACGAAGCCCGACGGCACGGGCGAGGGCGTCAGCCTTGGCTCAAAATATTACGCAAAGAATCAGGGCGGAATTGAAACGCTTTACTGCATATGGAAAAAAGCTACGCCCGAATCGCAATTTTCTTATGAGGACTATAGCTATCCCTGCCCCGTAAAATCGGATTACGCGCCCGATTGGATAGATAACGGAGTTATTATAACGGGATATTCCGGCTCCGATTCCGAGCTTGTAATTCCCGAAACGCTCGGCGGAAAATACGTTATTGCGATAGCTGAGGGCGCATTTGATAACGCTCCCTTTGAAACTCTCGTTTTGAATAAGAGAATAGAAAAAATTGAAGACGGAGCTTTCGTCGGATGCTCCTCTCTTGAAACGGTATACTATCCCGACGGCATTTACTCTATTTCAAACGCTGCGTTTGATGCGGCAAGCTACACGAATCTTAAAAAGCTCTACGTTAACGCAAGCATAGCTCCACGCTACGCAAACCAAAACGTCGGCGCATTCTCCGTGAAGCTTTCAAGACTTCTTGAAACGGAGGACTCGGAGCGCATAATCGCGATAGGCGGCTCGTCGGTTTACGAGGGGCTTGCAACGGAATATATGGAGGCGCGTTTCGGCGGAGAATTTAAGGTTATAAACCTCGGCACGACGAGAACGACTCACGGCCTTATCTATCTTGAGGCTATGAATCATTATGCGAAAGAGAGCGACCTCGTTATTTATGCGCCCGAAAACAGCATTTATATGATGGGCGAGGATGAGCTTTATTATAAAACGCTTCGTGACCTTGAGTCGATGAACAATTTCTACCGTTATATAGATATATCGAATTACACCAACGTTTTCTCGGCATTTGCGGAGCTTAACGCGGATAGATACAATAGGGCGGAAACTCGCTACGAGGACATAATTTTGCAGAGCGCGGCGGTAGATAAATACGGCGACCATCAGGACGCAAAGCGCAGCGTTATGGACTACGCATTTTCGCAAACGACCTACACCGTCACCTTTAACGACAGAGTTAATTCCAAGGGCTACGATCCCTTCTTAAAGGATGAACACGACTACACGCATACGCCGTCCGACTGGCAGGACCCCAACAACCCTTACTGGACGAATCTTAGTAACGAAAGCTTTAAAAATCTTGTAAACCATGCGATTTCCGAGGCGAAATCATCGGGCGCAAAGGTCGTTTTCGGCTATTGCCCTGCGGATGAGGACGATATGATAGCAGAGGCGAAGAGCGAAGAGTGGCTCTCGGATTACGAAAAGCTTATCTCGGAGCTTTACGACTTTGATGCGGCTCTCGGAAACGCCGCGACGTATATTTACGACCACAAATATATCTTCGATTCCGCATTCCACCTTAACGACTACGGAAGACCTTACAGAACTTATTCGCTTTACTGCGATATAGTTGAATATCTTTCTCTCGGCGAGCCTCTCGGAATGCTTGATCTCGGAACGAATTTCGACGGTTGCATTTTCGAGGCGAATACAAACGGCGCGCCCAAGCACAAAGTAGACTTTTTAAAATAAGTGAGGTAGTAAAATGGCGATTTTTTCGAGCGTCCCAAGCCTTATAATCGCTCTTTTGATAATAGCTTTAAATGCGCTCGCGCCAATTTTGCGTGGGAGACTTTCTTTCGCAATAACGCTTGCAAGCATTGCTCTTCATATCGCCATAGCGCCCGTAATGCTCCTTGCGTCTTGTCCTCTTTCGGAGCTTGCCCTCGTTTATTCGGCATCGTTTTTCGCTTATCTTCTCCCTATTTATATAAAGAAGAAAGGAGAAAAAAATGACCTTTAATTCCTGGGAATTTCTCCTTTTATATCCGGTAGTTCTTCTCCTTTGGTTTACCTTGCCGCAAAAGGCAAGAATGCCGATGCTCCTTATATCGAGCTACTTTATTTACATGTACTATCAGCCGACGCTCATCGTTTTGATACTTTTCACAACGGCTGTTTCGTACGTTTCGTCGATTTTCATGGAAAAATCGGAGAAGCCGTGGCAAAGAAAGCTTTTGCTTACTCTGACGCTCGTTGCGAGCCTTGGCGTCCTTTTCTTCTTCAAGTATTTTGATTTTCTTCTCGGAAGTATAAGCACCGTTTTCGGAAAGAAGAGCCCCGCGCTTGACTTGATACTTCCCGTCGGAATATCGTTCTACACCTTTCAAACTCTCTCATACGTTATAGACGTGTATCGGAAAAACATACCCGCAGAACGAAATTTCTTATACTACGCGCTCTTCGTTTCCTATTTTCCTCAGCTCGTCGCAGGCCCTATCGAGCGCCCCGAAAATCTTTTGCCCCAGCTTAAAGAGCGGAAGATATTTAATAAAAACGACGCTATAATAGGCGCAAAATTAACTCTTCTCGGCTTTTTCAAGAAAATATGCGTTGCGGATTTCCTCGCAGGCTACGTCAACTCGGTTTACAATAATCCCGGTAGCGTCGGAGCTATCGGAGTCTTGATTGCGACGGTATTTTTTGCGATACAGATTTATTGCGATTTCTCCGGATATACCGACATCGCCATAGGCGTGTCACGGATTATGGGAATTCGCCTTATGAAAAACTTCGACAAGCCCTACTCCTCGAAAACCATCAAGGAATTCTGGTCGCGCTGGCATATATCGCTCTCCTCGTGGTTTCGTGATTATCTTTACATACCCCTCGGCGGAAGCCGCTGTAAAAAATGGCGGCACGTCTTAAACCTCTTTATCGTATTTTTGGCATCGGGCCTTTGGCACGGCGCGGCGTGGACTTTCGTTCTTTGGGGCGCATTCCACGGAATTTTCAGAATTTTGTCGGAATTAACTCTTAAAAAAAGAGATGCGTTTCTTACGAAGCGCGGCATCTCGCCAAGCTCGCGCGGGGTTGTTCTCGTGCGCACGTTTAACACCTTTGTCATCGTGCTCTTTTCGTGGATGATATTCAGAGCAAATTCGATTTCCGATCTCGGAGTTATCGTAAGCTCGCTCTTCAATTTCGATATGGGGCTTTCGGAAACTCTTGGAGTTATGCAGCTTTCTACAGTCGAAATTCTTCTCGCCGTCCTTTCGCTCGCAACGCTTTTCATCTTTGACAGAATCGTAGTTTACGGCGAGGAAAATCCGCCCGACACGAAAGCGGTGAAAAACGGAAGCTTTATATTTGCCGTTTGGTGCATTGCGGCGATATGGCTCTTGCTTCTTTCACGTGATATGCTCTCAACTTTCATTTATTTCCAGTTTTAAGGGGGAGGGTGTATGAGAATTTTAAAAATAGTTTTAATTTCGCTTCTTTCCGTAACGCTTATTTTATCTCCCCTTTTAGTCACCCTTTCGATAGCGTTTTTCGCAGCGCCGGTTTATGAAGACAGCTTCGTCGGCGTGCTTGACGAAAAGGTCGAAAGGCTCGACTCGATAAAGGAAGATAAAATAATAGTTATCGGCGGCTCGTCGGTTGCCTTTGGTGTAAATTCCGAGCTTATCGAGCGCTATACCGAAATGCCCGTCGTTAATTTCGGGCTTTACGCAAGCCTTGGAACGAAGCTTATGCTTGACCTTTCAAGAAAATCGGTAAAGAAGGGCGACATCGTAATAATTGCGCCCGAAATGGATGCGCAAACCCTATCCCTTTATTTCAACGCAGACGCAACGCTTAAGGCGATGGACGGAAGCTTCGGGCTTCTCTCACGTGTTAAAACCGACGACCTTTTCAAACTCTTGGCGTCGAGCTGGGATTTTGCCGTTGATAAGCTTAATTATGAAAAGGGCGACTTGGGCGGAGTCTATTCTGCCGAAAGCTTTAACGGGTATCTTGACATTGAATATCCGAGAGAGTATAATATAATGCAAACGTACTATGATCCCAACCTTGAAATTACGCTCGACGAGTCGATAGTTTCACCCGAGTTCATAGATTATCTTAACGATTATATAGCGTATTGCAACAGGCGTGGCGCCAAGGTCTATTTTTCATGGTGCCCGATGAATTCCCTTGCCGTAACGAATCCCGACGAAAAAAGTATTCTCGAATTTGAAAGCTTTATGAAAGAAAATATAAACGCCACCTTTATAAGTGACGTTACGGATTATATTTTGCCGCCGGAATATTTCTACGACACGAATTTTCACCTCAACGATGCGGGAATGATTTATCACAGCGTAAATCTTGTCAAGGATATTCTTCTTGAGCTTGAAATCCCACGCCTCGTGGAAGAGGAAATCGTCAAGCCCGAGCTTCCGTTTGCCGACGTAAGATATTTCGGCTACGACGAGAATGAAATTTATTTCACTTATGAAAAATCGCCCGACGGCTCGTATCTCATTCGAGGCCTCTCAGAGCTTGGAAAGCTTCAGAAATCCCTGACGCTTCCGTTTGGATACGATAGCTTCAAGGTTTCGGGAATTGCAGCGGGCGCATTCGAGGATTCACAGCTTGAAAAGCTCGTTATCCCCAACGGAACGAATATAAAAATCTTAATGAACGGTTGCTTCCGAGGCGCATCGAAGCTCTCGCAGCTCGTTATATATCACGAAAATGAAGAAGACATTCTTCCGCCGTATGATTTTATCGGCGTTGCGAGTGACTTCACAGTCTTCATTCCCGAGGGCTCGGAATACGAGATAGGATATTATTGGAGCGAACGCAATCTCAAATTTGAAAGGATAGAAAAATGAAAAAAATAATAGGAATTATATTAACGCTTTCTCTTGCGGCGACGCTTGTTTTTTCGCTTTCCGCTTGCAAGAAAAATCAAACGGGCCTCGTAGAACATTCTGAGCTTGGACTCAATTTCATGCTCCCGAATGAATTCAGAAAATTCACGGTTCAGACAGCTGACATTCATTACAGCACCCCCGAAGCAAAATTTGAGGTTCAGTATATGCCCAAAACCGACTTTGAGGACATCGAGATGGGCTACTACATAAGCTTCGATATGACGGTTAAAGAATACACCGAGTTTTTGATAGAGGAAAACGGCTGGGCAGATCCCGAAAAAACCGAGCAGTACACTTACGACGAAGCTCGAGATGCGACGAACTTTTCTTTCTTCTGGTCTCCCGACCGCAATCTTTTCCCTTACGAATACTACTACTTCACCGTTATGAAAAACGAATACGCATTCTACGTTGCAATGTTCTCGTGCGAACAGGATTTGTATCCTAATTACAATGAAAAGTTTGAAGAGTGGAGCCGCCACTTAAGCCTTTACAAAGCTCAATAATGTAATAAAACAAAGATTTTGTTCCTTAATGGAACGGAAAAATAAAAGAAAAAAGACAGAGATGCCGAAAGGCTTCTCTGTCTTTTTTTAATGAAGCTTTTAAACGTAAAGCTCCACTCTTGCGCAAAGCTTACCCTTGCGAGAGGTTTTGTCGTAGGATTTGTAAATGAATCTTCCGTAGCCTCTCACGCTTATAAGCTCGTCTTTTTTCGGAGTGTAAGAAACGCTCGCCGTAAGTTTTCCCGAGGCGTAAACCAAGTCGCGCGCAAAAAGCGATTGCGCAGCTTCACGGGAAAGATTAAATACCTTTGCGATAACGGCGTCGAGCCTTTCGCTTGAAATTTGCACGGTCTTTTCCTCCGTCTTGAAAAGCTCGCCCTCGGGCAAGTCTTCAACCAAGGAAAGCTTTAAGTCGGTGCGCTTAGCTCTTGAAAATGAGTCTTTTACGTATTCGCAAACGGATTCTTTCATGAAAATATAGGCAACGTTTTCAATGATTGCAATATCGCCGAAGTTTTCACGCTCAAGTCCCAAATTCATAAGCGCGCCGAGTATATCTCTGTGCGAGAGCTTGTCTGCGAATTTTTGCGAAAGCGGCTCTGCCTTGATGCAAACTATGGGAAAAGGCTCTTCGTATAAAAGCTCGTCGGGCGAGCCGAAGCGTATCATTTTTCTCTCGCTTGCGGGGTGGCCCCCGAAAAGCGCGTATTCGATTCCTCGAAGCTCCTTTTTCATTTCTTCAAAAACCGAAAGCTCTGCGAGGCCCAAAAAATCCGTGAAAGTGAAAATTCCCGAATTATACGAGCGACGTGAAAGCTCCGAGAAGCGTTTTTTTAAAAGCTCTTTATCTTCCATTAAAACGCAAGGTCTACGGGGTAGAGAATTTTAAGCTGATTGATTTTGCTGTCGTAAGCCTTTTTCTGCTTTTCCTGAAGAACAAGCTCTTTGAGTCTGTCCTTGATTTCTGCGTAGGGGATTTCACGAGCTTCGGTCTTTGAGTCGAGCTTTATCAAGTGATAGCCAAACTGGGTTTTAACGGGCTCTGCCGTGATTTCTCCGGGCTTCATTTCGAAAACCTTTTTGTCAAATTCAGGCACCATCTGGCCTCTGCCAAACTCGCCGAGGCTACCGCCGTTTTCCTTTGAAGGACAGCTTGAATATTCTTTCGCCGCATCCTCAAAGCTCATCTCGCCGCCGTTGATTTTTGCAAGAATTTCAAGCGCCGCCTCTTCGGTTTCAACGAGGATATGGCTTGCCGAAACGCTCTCTTCGCCAACAAGCTCTGCCTTATGCTCCTCGTAATAAGCCTCGGTTTCCTTGTCCGAAACGCTAACCGCGCGTATAAGCTTTTCGCTTGCGTAGCTTGTGAGAAGCTGGTCTTTGAGAGCCGAAAGGCGCTCGCGGAATTCCGCCTCTCCCTCAAGAAGATTTCTCTTTGCGTCAAGAAGCAAAAGCTTGTTGTTGATAAGCTGGGTGAGTATCATTTTGCGGCCCTCGGGCGTGTTGTAAGCTGCGCCTCTTTGGCCGAGCCCCATAAGAAAGTTGTCAACGTCAGCGTCGGTAATGGGAAAGCCGCCAACGTTTGCTAAAGTTTTGTTCTGCATTTTTATTCTCCTTTTAGGGTAAACCCTATTTTATTTTATCAATCTTAAACCCTTGGGGTAGTGATTTTTGAGCTTTCCATCGGAAATCTTTCCGCCGCCAAGGCTCGCCTTTTCATAAATAACGGCGGCAAAGCCTTTCTCTTTTATTTCGGGCGCGTCTATCTCTTCTCCCGAAAGATATTTCGTAAGCCTTGCGTCGTCCGATTTTAAGTAAATCTTCCTCTTGAAAAGGTTTCCGTAGCATGAAAAGAACTGGTGAGCAGGGTGGAAAACGCCCTTTTTAAGCTCGCCGAGAAGTACGCCCGCCGAAAAGACGGATCTTGGCAGAAGTGGGTGCCCGTGTGAAATTAAAACGAGATTTTCACCGTATTTTCTCACTTTTCCATCGGGTGATTTTTCAAGATTTTCCTTGAAAAATGCATTTATCGCCGCTAACTCGTCGCGGCTTGGCTCACGGCTTGCGTCATTGTAAAGTATTGTTTGCTTTTTGGAGCTTTCGCCGCCTTTTTTCATGAGAGCGACGAACTGTCCTTCTCCTCGTGAATTATGCGGATAGAATCTTCTCGTAAGGTTTAAATTTTCGTTCTTTGCGCCCTCGAAATTAACTCCGTCGGAGCTTTGAGCGACAAGCTCGTCTTTGCACTTCTCAAGCGTAAACTCGGGATGGCGCGACAAAAATTCGTCAATTTGCATTTCGTTTTCTTCGAGAGAAAAGGTGCAGGTTGAATAAACGAGATAACCGCCGCATTTGATAAGCGGGACTGCGTTTTCAAGTATTTCCCTTTGCCTTTCGGCAGAAATTCTCACGTTTTCTTCGCTCCATTCCGAAATCGCCTCGGGATTTTTTCTGAACATACCCTCGCCGGAGCAAGGAGCGTCGAGTATCACGAGGTCGAAGTGGGAGTCGAAATATTTTTTAAACTCGGCGATGTCAAGGCTCGTTACCATTGCATTTTTAATTCCGAGCCTTTCAAAATTTCCAACGAGGATTTTCGCTCGCTTCGGCACGTATTCGTTTGAGAGGATGAAGCCCTCGTCGCCTATTCTTTCGGCCGCTTGGCCGGACTTTCCGCCGGGAGCGGCGCATAAATCGAGAACACGCCACCCACGTTCTACGTTGAGCGCAGACAGGGGCGCCATTGCGCCGGGATCTTGAACGTATATCTCGCCTGCGTGATGCTCGGGTGAGTGCCCGATTTTTTCGCATCCGTCCTCGTAAAAGGCGTTGTCGGCGTAGGGAATTTTTGAAAGATCGAAGCCCTTTCTTGAAAGAAACCCGTCGGGGCTCGATTTAATTAAATTAACTCGTAAGCCTCGGATCGCGGGCTCGTCCATCGCCTTTAAGAAGAGCGGAAATTCGTCCTTTAAGAGCTTTTCCATTCTTTCGCTAAATTCTTTTGGAAGCATCCCTTTCTCCTTTCCTTTGCCGAATACAATGATTATACCCTTTCTTTCCCCAAAAGTCAATATTCGCCGACGGCTAAAATTAAATATTTTCAAAAGCTATTGTATATTTTCGGTTTTTGTGTTAAAATCATAGTTATATCGTCGAAAGGAGCGCCACGGTGGAAATTTCTTTGAAAACCAAAAACGGAATAAACGTTTACGCATATAAAAACCCGAGCCTTCACAGCTTTCACCTCTCTCTTTTTTTAAGAGCGGGCGCAATGTTCGAAAAG
>JAZRGJ010000208.1:0-8143 GCA_045644125.1 Eubacteriales bacterium
AGGTCTTGCGTCTTACGCAAAGCTCATGGCAAGCGTTGCGAAAGCATCGGGCATCGTTCCCCAGATTGCTTACGTTAACGGAAAATGTATCGGAACCAGCGCTGCAATTGCCGCAATGTTCGATTTCGTTGTTAAGGAATCCGGCGCGCAGTTCTACGTTTCTTCCCCCATTTACACCAAGTGTGAAAACGTTCAGGATTATCTTCTTGCTTATTCCGGTGACGAAGCTTCTTCTGCCGGATTTATAAGAGGTCTTGTTTCTTATCTTCCCGAAAATTCTTCCACCGGAGTTATCGTTTCCGAGTGCGCTGACAATCTTAACAGAAAGCTTGGCGAGCTTGATTTTTCCGGTGAAGCTCTCTCTGTTGTTTCCGTTGTTGCAGACAACGGCATCTTCTGCGAAGTTAACCATGATTTTGCGCCCGAGGTAGCAACGGTTTTTGCAACCATCGGCGGTGTTAAATCCGGTGTTGTTGCTTCTTCCTTCTCTAATAACGAAGGCAGAATTTCAGCAGAAGCTGCAAGAAAAATTTCTAAATTCGTTAACTTCTGCAATAGCTTTTCTCTTCCCGTAGTAACTTTCGTTGATTCTCTCGGTCTTGCAAACGACAAAGAGAACGAAGAATCCTACTATGCATCCGAGCTTGCAAAGCTTGCTTATGCTTACGCTTCAGCTTCGGTTCCCAAGGTAACAGTAATTCTTGGTCACGCTATCGGCGCATCTTTCGCTCTCCTTGGCTCAAAGGCTCTCGGCGGCGACCTCGTTTATGCGCTTTCCACTGCTGAAATTGCAGCTCTTAACGCTGAAAGCGGAGTTGCTTTCGCATGGGATAAGTACATCACCCTTGAAAACGGTCGTGACGAGCTTATCGCAGAATGGAAAGCTAACGTTTCCTCTGCATCCGTTGCGGCTGCAAGCGGCGAGATTGACGACATCATTTCTACGAACGAGCTCAGAGCAAGAGTATGCTCAGCGCTCCTCATGCTTGCGTCCAAGGGTTCGTATACCGCTTCACGTCGTATCGTTCTCCCTCTTTAATAAGGAGGATTCACTATGAACTCTTTACTTGAAGTAACCAATTATTCGGAACCTGTCGGTAATATTTTAGACAGACTTACTTTCGGCGGATTCATTCTTTTGCTTGGAATGGCTGTTGTTTTTTCGGTTCTTATTATCATTTGGGCATCTCTTGCAGTATTTAAGCTTTATTTCACCAAAAATGAAGGCAAAGCTGTTGAGCCTGCTCCCGCTCCCGTTGTTGAAGCGGCTCCCAAGGTTTCAAATGATGCTGAAATAGTTGCCGTAATCGCCGCCGCTATTGCCGCTGCGGAAGCAGATTCCGACGGAATTAAATTTAAAGTTGTATCTTTTAGAAGAAAATGATTTACCGCTAAAGCGGACGAAAGGATTAATTATGAAAAAGTATAATATAACCGTTAACGGTACTACCTACGAAGTTTACGTTGAAGAAGCAGACGCAACTGCAGCTCCTGCTCCCGTTGTTATGACGCAGCCCGTACAGGCTCCCGTAGCTCCCGCTGCTCCCGCAGCGCCTGCCGCTCCCAAGGCTGCTCCCGCAGCTGCGCAGGGCGCAACCGCAGTTACCGCTCCCATGCCCGGCACCATTCTCCAGGTTAAAGTTACCGCAGGCCAGGCAGTTAAGAAGGGCGACGTAATCTGCGTTCTTGAAGCAATGAAGATGGAAAACGATATTCCCGCTCCCTGCGATGGCGTTATCGCATCTGTTACCGCTCAGAAGGGCGCTTCCGTAGTTGCCGGCGATATTCTTGCATCTATCAACTAATCTATTTGAAAGACGTAGGTGTTTTAAATGGAAGCAATTGAAAAATTCTTGAAAACAACGGGTATATACCAGTTGTTCTTCGATAAACAAGGTGCTTTCAGGACGGAATTCTGGCAATACCTCGTAATGTACGTAATAATCGGCGCGCTTTTATATTTGGCAATAGTCAAAAAATTTGAGCCCCTCCTTCTTATGCCCATTGCGTTTGGTATGCTTCTTGCGAATCTGCCCGGAGCAAACCTTATACATCTCGAATATTTCTTCGATGATTATTACTTAAACCCGGATACAGGTATTTTTGCAGCTGAACTTAAAGAATGGATCGGTCTTGCGGTTGATTCATATGCAGACGGCGTTTATCAATTTAAGGAAGGCGTTGATATTGCTGCCCTTAAAGCCGTTTTTGAGGAAAATACCGTTTTATCTAACGCTCTTACCTTTAAAGAAGGCGTTATCCACGTTAAGATGACGACTGTTGTTAAAGAAGTTGTAAACAACGGCGGTCTTATCGATATTCTTTATCTCGGCGTTAAGTTTGGTATCTATCCCTCGCTTATTTTCCTTGGCGTTGGCGCAATGACTGACTTTAGTCCCCTTATCGCTAACCCCAAATCCTTGCTTATGGGCGCAGGCGCTCAGCTCGGTGTATTCGTAGCGTTCTTCCTCGCTATCGTATCCGGAGTCTTCTCTCCTCAGGAAGCAGGCGCTATCGGTATTATCGGCGGACCTGCCGGCCCTACCGCAATACTTGTAACGAAAGAGCTTGCTCCTCAGCTTCTCGGCGCAATTGCAATTGCCGCATATTCTTACATGGCTTTGATTCCTATCATTCAGCCTCCCTTTATGCGTCTTCTTACGACCGAGAAAGAGCGTCAGATAAAGATGACAAATCTTCGTTCTGTTTCCAAAACCGAAAAGGTGCTTTTCCCCATTATCGTTACTGCTATCGTTTGTCTTATCATTCCCGATGCGGCTCCCCTCGTTGGTTTCCTTATGCTTGGTAACCTCTTCAACGTTTCGGGTGTTACCGACAGACTTTCAAAGACTTCTCAGAATGAGCTTATCAACATCGTAACTATCTTCCTCGGAGTTTCGGTAGGCGCTACCGCAAATGCTGAAAACTTCTTGCAGGTAAAAACTCTTCTTATTATCGCTCTCGGTCTCTTCGCATTTGCGATTTCGACCTGCGGCGGTCTTATTACAGGTAAAATTATGTGCAAGCTTACCGGCGGAAAAATCAACCCCCTTATCGGCTCTGCGGGCGTTTCCGCAGTTCCCATGGCTGCTCGCGTAGCGCAGGATGAAGGTAGAAAGGCTGATCCCTCTAACTTCTTGCTTATGCACGCTATGGGCCCCAACGTTGCCGGCGTTATCGGCTCTGCCGTTGCAGCGGGCGTATTCTTAAGCTTCTTCCGCTAATCATAATGAAAGGATAACAAAATGTCAAAGATTTTAATAACTGAAACAGTCCTTCGTGATGCCCATCAATCTCTTGCGGCAACTCGTATGACTACCGATGAAATGCTTCCTATCCTTGAAGATATGGATAAAGTCGGATATTATTCCCTTGAAGCTTGGGGCGGTGCAACGTTCGACTCTTGCTTGCGCTTCCTCAACGAAGATCCCTGGGAAAGGCTCCGCACTATCAGAAATCACGTTAAAAATACAAAGCTTCAGATGCTTTTCCGTGGCCAGAACATTCTTGGCTACCGTCACTATGCTGACGACGTTGTTGAGTACTTCGTTCAGAAATCAATAGCAAACGGAATTGATATTATCCGTATTTTTGACGCTCTTAACGACGCAAGAAACCTTGAAACAGCTATCAAAGCTACCAAGAAAGAAAACGGTCACGTTCAAGCCGCTATTTCTTACACCACATCTCCCTTCCACACGAACGATAACTTCGCTCACTACGCAAAGCAGCTCGTTGAAATGGGCGCTGACTCTATCTGCATTAAAGATATGTCAGGTCTTCTTAAGCCTTACGAAGCTTTCCAGCTTGTTAAAGCGCTCAAAAAGACTGTTAACGTTCCGATTCAGCTTCACACCCATTACACCGCAGGTCTTGGCTCAATGACTCTTCTTAAGGCTATTGAAGCAGGCGTTGACGGAGTTGATACTTCTATTTCTCCTCTTGCAATGGGTACTTCTCATACTCCTACCGAATCTTTGGTTGCAACGCTTCAGGGCACTCCCTACGACACCGGTCTTGAGCTTGAAAAGCTTGACGTTGTTGCTAAGCACTTCAACAAGATTCGTGAGGATTATCTTGCGAAGGGCCTTATCGACCCCAAGGTTCTTAAGGTTGACGTTAACGCTCTTCGTTATCAGGTTCCCGGCGGAATGCTTTCCAACCTTATCTCTCAGCTTAAGATGGCAGGCAAATCCGACAAGCTTGACGAGGTTCTTGAAGAGGTTGCTAACGTTCGTGAAGACGCAGGCTTCCCTCCCCTTGTAACTCCTACCTCACAGATAGTTGGTACTCAGGCTGTTAACAACGTTCTCTTTAATGAAGACGGCAGATATTCAAGAGTTACCAAGGAGTTTAAAGCTCTCGTTCGCGGTGAGTACGGCAAATGCCCCGCTCCCGTTGATGAAGATTTCAAGAAGAAGATCATCGGCGAGGATCAGGTTATAGATTACAGACCTGCAGATAAGATTCCTCCCGAAATCGACAATCTTCGCCAGCGCGTTGCTCCTTATCAGGAGCAGGACGAGGACCTTCTCTCCCTCGCTCTCTTCGAGCAGGTTGCTATCAAGTATTTCGAGTACAGAAAGCAGCAGAAATACAAGCTCGATGCTAACGCTGACGCAGAAAACGGAATCCACACTATCTAATTTATAAATTTAAAGAACTGCGAAATAAACTCGCAGTTCTTTTTTTATTTTTATTGACAGTATGTTTAAAATATGCTAGAATGAAAAAAACGAAATGAAAGGTTCTTAAGATGGATATTAAAAACCTTGTCCGTTATGCTGATTTCGGCGCTTGCGGCGATGGCGTAACGAATGATTTTTTTGCAATGAAACGCGCGCACGAATACGCAAACGCAAATAAACTCCCGGTTGTTGCTGAAGCCGGCAAAACCTATTATATCGGTTCTATGACGGATGAAAACGGTATTTGCGAGCCTATAACCGTAAAAACTGATACGGACTTCTGCGGCTCAACTATCGTTATTGACGATACGAAGCTTTGCTGGTCAAAGGACGGATTCCGTGACTTTGCAACTAACGTTTTTAACGTTGTAAGCGATTATTCATACGAATATCTCGATAAGGAAGCTTTGGATGCTTTAAACAGCGCAAAAGATGAAGACGGATTCATAATCAGAGCTTTCGACCGTGAAAATCCTACGAAAAAGCTTAATTTAAAGCTTGGATACCCTGCTTTTTTAATTCTTTACAACAAGAATTACAATATGTACGTCCGCTGGGGCTACGTAGATTCAAAGGGTTATCCGCAACGTGAGGTCGTCGTAATTGACGAAAACGGAAATCTCGATCCCGATACCCCGTTTCTCTTTGATTATAAAGAAGTAACGGAAGTTAAAATTCAACGTCTTGACGTTACGCCGATAAGCATTGGAAACGCAAAAATTATTTCAAAGGCAAGTCGGAAAAACCTTTATAGTATCGGACATCGCGGAATTTTACGCGGAATCAATTTTATGCGTCCGCACACGAAATTTTATAACGTTGAGCACGTAATCACCGATGAGATACCGAAATTTCAACCTGTTTACGAGGATTCCGAAGGACTTTCACACGTAGCTGACGGATATACCTACAGTCAGGGCAAAATCTATGATAAAAACGGTGATGAATATACACTATCCGATATAAAGCCATTCGTCGGCCACGGATACTCGGGAATTTATCAATTCTCCGCAACGCACGACTTGCTGATAGAAAACGTTGTTTTTCAGTCAAGAACGTATTATTTGCAAGGCACTTATGACATTCTTGGCTCGGAATCTAATAAAATAATATTTAAAAACTGCTCGCAGAACAATTTCTTCGACGAAAGATTCCCCGACAAAAAAATACCCAATATGTCACTCACTTGGGGTGTCACCGGCACGAATTTCTGCAAAAATATGGACTATATTTCTTGTAAGCTCACACGTTACGACGCTCATTGCGGAGTTTTCAACGGCAAAATTATCGATTCCGAAATGTCTGTTTTGCGCCTTATCGGCGGCGGTGAATTTTTGGTAGAAAACACCCTCTTTTATAACGTTTATAGAGCTCCCTTCCAGTTAAGGCGCGATTATGGCGCAACGTTTAACGGCACTCTTACAATACGCAACTGTAAAATACTTGACGCTAAAGGAAACAACGCTTTGGGTGCTTTGGTCGAAGCGCCTAATGCGCATCACGATTTCGGTTATACCTCGCACTTCCCGAATCTTATCATTGATAATCTCGAAATTGAAACTCAGAGCGAATACGTTGATTTAGTTGAAGATATAACGCAATCGTGGCGGGATGTTGACCATTATCCCGCAAGAAACTTTTTAAGAGAAGATTCTCATGATCCCGAGGCGCTTTTTACGCATTATTACGAAACTCTTGATGAAAACGGCAAGCCGTATACAAAAATTACGGAAAATATGAAAAACGTGAGCCCGTATATTCCGCCTGAATTTATCAAGGTCGTTAATAACGGCAATAAAAATTACAAGCTCACACTTTATAAGGCAAACTTCTTTAACAGCACCGAGATAATCGCCGATGATGATAATCTCGAAATAATGCCGTTGCCGAAAGAAAGTAAATATCATTAAAAATTTAGAGCGAAGATAGCTAAGTATCTTCGCTCTTTTTGTTTTATTCTTCGGTTTTATCCTCGGTTTTGGCTTCGGAATCTTTCACTTCAGCTTCTTCCGTGGATTCTTCCTTGACTTCTTCCTGAGGATTTTCTTTGGGCTTGGGGGCTTGCCAAACCGTGCGGAAAAATTCGTCGGTAAGCATTCCGTTATCAGAATCGCGTTTTTCGCTTTCGCGGCGAAGCTCTTCTTCTCTCATGGCTTCTGCCTTTGCTCGCGCTTCGGCTTCTTCCTTGAGTCTTTCTTCGAATGCTTTTTTGTTTTCTTCATCGCTCTTCTTCTTTTTCTCGTCAGCTATTTTTTCAATATCCTCAATTGTGGGATTTTCCATTTCCATAGCTGCTTTGAACTGCTCTTCGTCCATAAATTCGTTCTTAAGCAAGTATTCAGCGATAAAATGAAGCTTATCAATGTTTTCTGTAAGAATCTTCTTACAGGTCTTGTAAGCGTTAGATATGATAGTTCTGATTTCAACGTCGATTTCAGCGGCAGTCTCTTCGGAGTAATTTTTGCCGGACGAGAAATCTCTTCCGAGGAATACCTCATCGGATGTGTGCTCGGAGCCGTAAAGTACTGTGCCGAGCTTCTCGCTCATACCGTAACGGGTAACCATATTGCGAGCAATAGCGGTTGCTTGCTGAATATCGTTAGATGCGCCGGTTGAAATGTCGTCAAGAATGATTTCGTCGGCAACTCTACCGCCAAGCGAAAGAACGATTCTGTCTATCATTTCATTTCTTGAGCTCGTCATTTTGTCTTCGGTGGGAACGCTCAAGGTAACGCCGCCTGCGCTTCCTGCGGGAATAATGGTTATATGCTTAACGGGATCTGTGTGCTTCGAGAAATAAGAAGCAACTGCGTGACCTGCCTCGTGATATGCGCAAAGTTTGTTATCTTTTTCGGTGCGAAGTTTGGTTTTCTTTTGAGGACCGAGAAGAAGTTTCATGTAAGACTCTTCAATGTCTTCCATACCGATAAGAGTTTTATTCTTTTTAGCCGCTTTAAGAGCCGCCTCATTCATAAGGTTTGCAAGCTCAGCGCCCGTAAATCCTATCGTTGTCTGCGCGATTTTCTTGAGATTTACAGTGCGTTCTAAGGGTTTATTGCGGCAATGAACTTTAAGAATAGCTTCTCTGCCGTTCATGTCGGGGTAATTTACCGTAACACGTCTGTCAAAGCGTCCGGGACGTAAAAGCGCCGGGTCAAGTATGTCAGGTCTGTTGGTTGCGGCGATAACTATAACGCCGGAATTCGTACCAAAGCCGTCCATTTCAACGAGTATCTGGTTAAGGGTTTGTTCTCTTTCGTCGTGACCGCCGCCAAGGCCTGCGCCTCTGTGACGTCCGACAGCGTCAATTTCATCAATGAAGATTATGCTTGCGGGAGTTTTTCTTGCGTTATCAAAAAGATCACGCACTCTCGATGCGCCGACACCGACGTACATTTCAACGAAGTCAGAGCCGGATATTGAGAAGAAAGGAAAGTCGGATCGTAGCCATGTCG
>JAZRGJ010000209.1:0-2336 GCA_045644125.1 Eubacteriales bacterium
GAAAACGATGAAGTTTATTTTGACACGGGGTACATCTTGCGTTATATAAACGCTGAAATTTTCGGAAATTGGCTTCGCCGCGTCGGCTCTGACAGAATCCTTTTTGCGAGCGACTCGCCGTGGAGCGACTTGAAACGTGACGTTGAGATTTTATCTTCATTCGTATCGGACGAAAAAACAAAAGAAAAGCTTTTCTCGAAAAACGCCGAAAAGCTTCTCGGAATATAGGTGACTTATGGGATTTAACGAAAAAATGTTCGGCCTCGGAAGCAAGAGGTCGATTATAAGAGAAATTTTTGAATACAGCAAGGCAAGAGCAAAGGAGATAGGCAGCGACAAGGTCTACGACTTCAGCCTCGGAAATCCGAGCGTGCCCGCTCCCGCCGAGGTAAACGAAGCAATAAAATCGCTTCTCGACTCCGAAAACTCCGTATCTTTGCACGGCTACACCTCAGCTCAGGGAGATGCCGGCGTGCGCTCCCTTATTGCGAAGCGCATAACGGAAAACTTCGGGATTTCTATGTCGCCCGACTTGATTTATATGACGTGCGGCGCAGCGGCGTCACTCTCAATTTCCTTAAGAGCCTTGGTTGAGGACGGCAAAAACGACGAGTGCATAGTTTTCGCTCCCTATTTCACGGAGTACCGAGTTTTCATTGAAAACGCAGGCGCAAGCGTGGTTAGCTCCACCCCGTGTGAAAAAAACTTCCAAATTGACGTTAAGGATTTCGAGTCTAAAATCAACGAAAGAACGAAAGCCGTTATAATCAATTCCCCCAACAACCCCTCGGGCGTCGTGTACTCCGAGGAAACCGTCGTTGCTGTTTGCGAGCTTCTTCAAAGAAAATCCAAGGAATACGGAAAGCCCATCTACCTCATTGCCGACGAGCCTTACCGAGAGCTCGTTTATTCGGGCGTTAAAGTTCCCTACCTCATGAATTACTACGACAACACGATAGTTTGCTACTCATACTCAAAATCCCTCTCGCTCCCCGGTGAGAGAATAGGATATATTGCCACGTCACCCAAGATGGAGGACGCCGAGCGCGTTTACCTTGCCATTTGCGGAGCTGGCCGCTCCCTCGGCTACGTTTGCGCGCCGAGCCTTTTCCAAAAGGTTATCGCAAATTGCCTTGACGCAAAGGTAAACGTTGACGCTTACCGTGAAAACCGCGACCTCCTTTACGAAAACCTCACCGCCTACGGCTACGAATGTGTAAAGCCGGACGGCGCATTCTATCTTTTCGTAAAAGCGCCCGAGGGCGATGCCTACTCGTTCTACGAAAGAGCGAAAAAAGAGGAGATACTCGTCGTTCCCTGCGATAATTTCGGCGTTCCCGGCTACGTAAGAATCGCTTATTGCGTTGATAAGCGCGCGGTTATCGGCGCTCTTCCCGGCTTTGAGCGCTTGGCAAAGGATTCTCACTGAAGAGCTCCCACGCAGAAAACTTCAACTTAAAACCGAAATCGGAGGATAAAAACGTTCCTCCGATTTTTTATTGCCCATTTTATTTGCGATTTTCGCCAAAATGTGCGCGCTCGCCTTGTTTTATTTTCACAAAAATATTTAAGCATTTATTAATATTATTATTTTCGATTGATTTTCGTATGGCAATATGCTATAATTTTTTTACTAAAGATATAAAAGAATTTGTGAGGATTTGTAAATGAAAAAATTAAGATCTGTTTTGTTACTTTTACTTGCCCTTGCGCTCACTTTCTGCCTCGTTGCGTGCGGGAAGAATCCCCCGCCTCAGGACGGCGGCGGAACGGGCGCTGCGTGCCAGCACGAGGACAAAAACGACGACTGCGTTTGCGACAAGTGCAAAAAGGCAATCGAGCATGAGGACGAAGACGAAGACGGCTATTGCGACGTTTGCGACGAGGAGCTTGACTCCGGCTCAAACGAAGACGGCATAGTTCTTATCGCAGACGACGAGATACTTTTCCAGATAGTTCTCGGCGGTGACATCGGCTCGTCAAAAATGATGGTTGACGATTTCGTTGACTTGATTGAAGAGCTCGGCTACGAGATTTCCGTAGTTGACGACGACGAGGACAACGAGGAATACGACGTTGAAATACTTTTCGGCACGGTTACAAGCCGCGGCGAAGACTACGAATACGACAGATACTCTCTCGGCGCAGAGGGTTTTGCTGTAACCGCTATTGACGAGACGAAAATAGTTATCACGGGCGGCTCGGAAACCTCGCTTGGCGAGGCTTTTGAGTATTTTGTTAAAGAAATTCTCGAAATCGACGAGGACACGGAAGAGCTTTCCGACTTCGTTTTCACCGAGGATCACGACGTGGTTGAGAAGCAGGATAACTACAGA
>JAZRGJ010000210.1:0-7498 GCA_045644125.1 Eubacteriales bacterium
CTTCGTTCTGCAATGATGCGATGTTTGCCCAATGTGCCGTCAGGCACACATCATTCGCGAAGCGAACATCATTAGGCGAAGCCGTCATCATTTGCCGAAGGCAAACATCATTCAAAAAACGCACCTTTGTCGGTAGACAAAAGTGCGTTTTTTGTTGGCAGGGGTAGCTGGATTTGAACCAGCGAATGAAGGAGTCAAAGTCCTTTGCCTTACCGCTTGGCTATACCCCTAAAACTCATGCCAAAGTATTATATCACATTTTTTCTTTGGTGTCAATATCGAAAAACAAAAAAATGCGCATTTGAAATATAATTTGATAGAGTGGGATAAAACAACTTGCAATTGCTTCGAAATTGTGCTAAAATAATCAAAAACGGAAAGGAGCTTTTTATGAATATGAAAATGAAATTACCGGAAGACGTTAATTATATTCTCGGAAAGCTTCTTGATTCGGGCTACGAGGCTTACGTCGTGGGCGGAGCGGTGCGTGATTTTCTTCTCGGTGACAAGCCTGGGGATTACGATATTACGACCTCTGCCTTGCCGAGCGAAATGAAATCAGTATTCAAAAACGAAAAAACGCTTGATACGGGCATTAAGCACGGTACCGTGTCAATTATTTTGAATCATAAGGCGTATGAAGTGACGACTTATCGCATCGATGGCGAATACCTTGACGCGCGTCATCCCGAAAGCGTGAGCTTTACGAGAAATATATCCGAGGACCTTTCTCGCCGTGACTTCACAGTAAACGCAATGGCGTATAACGAAGAGTCGGGGCTCGTGGATTTGTTTTCCGGCGAAGAGGATTTGAAGAGCGGCGTTATACGCGCCGTGGGATTTGCCGAAAAAAGATTCGAAGAGGATGCTTTGCGAATTTTGCGCGCGCTTCGTTTTGCATCTAAACTTGATTTTAAGATAGAAGAGAATACTTCGAAAGCTATATTTAAGAAAGCTTCGCTTCTTTCAAAGGTTGCGAAAGAGCGAATTTATACGGAATGGATAAAGCTTTTGGAAGGGAAGGGCGCTCACAGAATAATCGACGCCTATCGTGACGTCGTTAAGGTTTTTATACCCGAGCTCGATGAAATCTCACTTCCCGAAGAAGAAAAATTTTCGGAAGCCGACTCAAGTTTGCGCTTTATTTCGCTTTTTGCCGATAAAGGCGCGGCGGCGTGGCTTGGCGCTCTTGAATCCTTGCGAGCGGATAACAAAATCAAGCTTCTCGGAAAAATTCTTTTGGAAAACTTTAAATCAAAGCTTTATTCCGAGTATGAAATGAAGCTTTTGCTCTCGAAAATCGGAGAAGAAAATACGGAAAAGCTTTTGAATTTCAGAAAGCTTTGCGGCGAAATTTCAAATGAAGAAGAAAAGCTTCTTGAAAAAATTATAACTGAGAAGGCTTGTTTTCGCCTCTCCGACATGGCGCTTTCGGGAAACGACCTTGCGAAAATAGGAATATTCGGCAGAAAAACGGGTGAAATCCTTACAAAAGCGCTTGATGCCGTGATGATGGGCGAGATAGAAAATGAAAAAGATAAGCTTATTTCATTTGCTGTCAAACTGAAAGAAAAATCATAAAATAATAGTGGGAGAATTTTCTCTCACTATTTTTGTTTTGCGGCTGAAATGAAATATTCTTTAATATCCGTTATGGAATATCGCTTCGGTATATTTTCACCGAGCGCGCCCGAAAAAATCAAACGTGAAAAATTCGATTTTGAGCCTTTGCTCCTTTCCCCAAGCGAGAATTTCGATTTTGAAATATGGCGCGGAGGGGGGAGCGATTCGGAAGAATTTTATCTCACATCACTCATCTCCGCTCTGAGTTTTTATTTTTTCAACGTCTGCGGTTTTCCGAGTCAAGAAATTGACCTCACCGACACCGTGTCAAATTTTACAATAAAAAACACGGGAAAAACTCTTTTCAAAAATACTAATTGTAAAGAAAAGTTTACTAAACGCACCGCGGAAATAAGCGGCGTCGGGCTTGAATACGGCGTTTTTCGGAAAAACGTAGTTATCATTGCCGAAAAGCTTGAAAATTTTGCCGAGGAATCGTTTAACTCGATTCTTTTAAAAGAGAAAAGCTTGTGCTCGGCGGCCGTTGCATTCTCGCTTAACGGAGGATGCGTTTCCGTGAAAAAACGAGGGGACGTCAAGATGCTTGAATCTGCCGTTTTGATTTCAAATTATTTGATTTCAAAGCAGATTTTCAAATTGGGGGATGCGCTCTCTTTTTCGTTTGATTCGGGGCAAAAACTTAAACTGAAATATCTCAACGCTTCGTTCTTTGAAATTGAAATGCAAAGCGAATTTTTGGGATCTTACGAATACTTTTAAGTCAAGTATGCCATGCGCATACTTGACTATTTTTTATATTTATGGTATCATTGTTTTAAATTTGTGATGGGAGAGTATTATGGCATTTGACGCTTGTATGATGCGCGCGGTACTGTCGGAGTTTTCCAAAGAGTTTCCGGACGCTAAAATTGAAAAGGTGCTTGAGCCGCAAAACGATGAAATAGACCTCGTCGTCCATTCGGGTAAATCTTCGAGAAGGCTTCTTTTTAACGTTGGCCCTAACTCTCCAAGACTTCAGCTTTCCGACGTTTCAAAGGAAAATCCCAAGCAAGCGCCCGTTTTCTGTATGCAGCTGCGAAAGCATCTCGTCGGCGCTCGCATAGTTTCCGTATCTCAGCCTAATTTTGACAGAATTGCGGTATTCACCCTCTCCTGCTACGACGAAATGGGCTTCAAATCGGAGAAAAAGCTTATTTGCGAGATAATGGGCAAATACGCAAATCTTATTTTAACGGACGCAAACGATAAAATAATTACGGCGATGAAGCTTATCGATTTTGCCGCAAGCTCCGTAAGGCAGGTTTTGCCGGGGCTGAAATACGAGCTTCCCGAAAAGGCTGAAAAGCTTTCGCCTTTGGAGATAGACCGCGCGGCATTTTTTGCGCATCTTGCCGAATTTCCAAAGGGAAGAAGCATTGAAAAATTTATAACCTCAACGTATTCGGGCATAGCCACTCGCATAGCGAGAGAGATAGCTTGGAGAGCGTCGGGCACTCTTGACGCAAGCTTGGAAGCGGTTGATGCGGATGAGCTTTTCAGAGTGTTCTCGGAATGGCAAAACGAGCTCGTTAACGAAAATTACACTCCAACCGCCGCGCAAAGTGCGGACGGAAAGCCGATAGATTATTCCTATACTCCCCTGACGCATCTTGAGGGCGCTGCAAGTATTAAAACTTACGGAAGCTTCCGTGAGCTTTTTGACGCTTATTTTGCGGAAAAGGACAGAAGAGAGAGAATCCATCAAAGAGCATTCGACCTCGTAAGGCTTATTTCGGGCGCAATTTCAAGAACGGAAAAAAAGCTTTCGCTTCAAAGGGAATCCTTGCTTGAGAGCGAAAAGGGCGAAGAATATAAGCGCTTGGGCGACTTGATAACCGCAAACATATATAAGCTTAAGCGTGGAATGGAAAGCTTCAAGGCGGTGGATTATTACAGCGAGGACTCTGCCGAGGTAGAGATAAAGCTTGATCCAAGGCTCGATCCGTCCAAAAACGCCCAGAAAATGTATAAGCTTTATAATAAATGCAAAAATGCAAAAGCTATTTTGACGGAGCAAATAAAAATCTGGGAAAACGAGCTTAAATATCTCGAAAGCGTTTCTGCGTTTCTTGATAAAGCCGAGTGCGAAGACGATCTTTCGGAAATCCGCGAGGAGCTTTATTCATCGGGCTACGCCTCGCGCCTTAAAGGCTACAGGCCTGACAAAAAGCGCAAAAACCGCTATTCCGAATACAAAACCTCCGGCGGATATACCGTGCTCGTCGGTAAAAACAATACTCAAAACGATTATCTCACGCATCGAATTGCGGAAAGACACGATATATGGTTTCACGTTAAGGACATTCCAGGCTCTCACGTCATTCTCGTAACGGGCGGCGACGAGCCGTCAAGCGAAGATTATACCGAGGCGGCTGAAATTGCGGCTTATTTCTCGGGCGCCGGCGCCGCAAGCGTTGCCGTTGATTATACCGAGGTGAGAAATATTAAGAAGCCGCAGGGCGCAAAACCGGGATTCGTGACTTATAAAACCAATTACACGGCTTACGTTATGCCGAAAAATCCCGAAGATAAAAAAGTTTGATTTGGCGGAAAGAAAATGCTTGACTTAAAAGAAATGCACAAATATTTCATAAAAAAACGACTCTCGGAGGGCGGAGTTGCGGTTGATTTCACAATGGGAAACGGCAACGATACGCTTTTTCTCTCGGAAACCGTGGGAAATAGCGGGAAAGTATACGCCTTTGATATTCAGGAGTCGGCGCTTTCTTCAACCGAGGAAAGACTTAAGGCTGCGGGCGCTCCCGAAAATTACACTCTCATATGCGCGTCGCACCACCTCGTTAAAGATTACGTAAAAGAGCCGATAGATGCGGGAATGTTCAATCTCGGCTATCTCCCGGGAAGCGGCAAAAAAGCGCTCACGACGATGCGTGAGACCACGATGCCCGCGGTTATTGCGGCAATAGAGCTTTTAAAGCCGGACGGAGCGCTTATAATAGCGGTTTATCCGGGGCACAAAGAGGGGGCTCTCGAGGGGGAAATGCTCCGTGAATATTTTAAAACGACCTCAAGGTTTAATATCTGCCCGACGGAAATTCATATTCTCAACTCCCCAACCTCGCCCTACTTCTTTCTCGTTGAAAAAAATCCCCGCGCAGAAATGCCCGAAATCAAATAGTTTAGAAGGGCTCTCGCTTGCGAAAATCTCTTATTATATAGCTTATCCGATTTTTTTTGCAAAAACTATTTACTTTTTAAAAAGTTTATGCTATAATACCATTTGGCCTAAGCCTCAGTAATGCGTATGGCCCATGCTCCGCTCTTGAATATTCTTTTGCGTGGTATAGGCGTTTCACCCGCGTTTTACTTGGGTTCAGGATAAAAATTTTAAGAAAGGTGAAGACAAATGATTTCAAAGGAAACCAAGACTCAAATCATCGAAGAGTACAAAATCAATGAGAGAGACACAGGCTCTCCCGAGGTTCAGGTTGCTATCCTTACCGATAGAATCAACTCCCTCACCGAGCACATGAAGAAGAATCCTAAGGATTTCCACTCTCAGAGAGGCCTCTCCAAGATGGTTGGTCACAGAAAGCAGCTCCTTAATTACCTCGCTAAGAAGGATATCGAAAGATACAGAAGCGTAATTAAGAGACTCGGTCTTAGAAAGTAATAACTTTCTGACTCACAAAGAAAATACGGGAACGGGGCTTTGTTTCGTTCCCGCATTTTGTGAGAAGCAAAAAAGAAAACAAAAAACAAAACGAGTGGCGAAAGTAGCAGTTAAATATGCGCTTTGTGTGAAGCGGATATTTAAGTGCTATGTTCGACGCTCACAAGGAGGAAAAAATGGTAGAAAATTTCAAAACCTTTGATAATTACAAGGTCTATAACTACGAGTTTGCAGGCAGACCTCTTGTAATTGAAACCGGAAAAGTTGCGGGCCTTGCTAACGGCTCCGTAATGATCCACTACGGTGAAACCACCGTTCTTGCGTGCGTAACCGCATCCGCATCCCCCCGTGAGGGCATTGATTTCTTGCCCCTCTCCGTTGATTACGACGAAAAAATGTACGCAGTAGGCAAAATCCCCGGCGGCTTTTTGAAGCGTGAGGGCAAGCCCACTGAAAAGGCAATTCTTGCAGGTCGTGTTATCGACCGTCCTATCCGTCCTCTCTTCCCGAAGGACCTTCGTAACGACGTATCCATTCTTCTTACGGTTATGTCTGTTGATCCCGATTGCTCACCCGAAATCACCGCTATGATCGGCGCATCCGTCGCTCTTTCCATTTCCGATATTCCGTGGAACGGTCCTATCGGCGGCGTATTTATGGGTATGGTTGACGGCAAGCTCGTTGTTAACCCCAACGCAGAAGAAAGAGCAAAGAGCGATCTTGAACTCACCGTTGCGGCTTCCGAAAAGAAGGTCGTTATGATTGAGGCGGGAGCTAACGAGGTTTCCGACGACGATATGTTCGCGGCTATCATGATGGCCCCCGACGAAATCAAGAAGCTTCTCGTTTTCATTAACGGAATCATAGCTGAAATCGGCAAGCCCAAGTTCGAGTATGCATCGGGCGAGCTTGATCACGATATGTTCGACGAAATTTTCGCATATTGGGAAAACGACGTTATGTTTGCTCTTGACACCGACGATAAGACGGTAAGAGATGCAAGAATGCAGCCCATTATGGACGGCATCGTAGCTAACTTCGAGGAAAAATATCCTGACATCAAGGTAATTCTCCCCGAGCTTATCTACAAAATACAGAAGAAGATAGTTCGCCGCTGGCTTCTCGTTGACAAAAAGCGTGTTGACGGAAGAAGAATGGACGAAATCAGAGCTCTTTCCGCAGAAGTAGGACTTCTTCCGAGAGTTCACGGTTCGGGCCTTTTCACCAGAGGTCAGACTCAGGTTCTCACCATCGCAACCCTCGGTACTCTTTCCGATGCGCAGCGCCTTGAAGGCCTTGACGTCGAAGATACCAAGAGATATATGCACCACTACAACATGCCCGGTTATTCCACCGGTGAAGCTAAGGCTCAGAGAAGCCCCGGCCGCCGCGAAATCGGTCACGGCGCTCTTGCAGAGCGTTCGCTCGTTCCCGTTCTTCCTTCGGAAGAAGAGTTCCCCTACGCAATCCGTCTTGTATCCGAGGTTGTAAGCTCTAACGGTTCTACTTCTCAGGGCTCCGTATGCGGCTCAACTCTCGCTCTTATGGATGCAGGCGTTCCGATTAAGGCTCCTGTTGCAGGTATTTCCTGCGGTCTTATCACCGCTGAGGACGGAAGCTGGGATACCATGATAGACATTCAGGGACTTGAAGACTTCTACGGCGATATGGACTTCAAGGTAGCAGGTACGCATAAGGGTATTACCTCTATTCAGATGGACCTTAAGGTTGACGGTCTTACTCCTGAAATCATTAAGCAGGCTCTTGAAACTACTCACCAGGGTAGAGACGAGATCATCGACAAGATCATTCTTGCAGCTATCCCCGCTCCCAGAGCTGAGGTTTCCGAGTTCGCTCCCAAGATGATCTCTATGAAGATCAACCCCGACAAGATTCGCGAGGTTATCGGCTCCGGCGGAAAGGTTATCCAGAAGATCGTTGCCGACACCGGTGCAAAGATCGACATCGAGGATGACGGATCCGTATTCATCGCAGCAGTTGACAAGGCTTCCGCTGAAAAGGCAAAGGCTATCATCGATGCTATCGTATTCGAGCCCGAGGTTGGCGCAACCTACGAGGGTGTTGTCACCAGAATCATTCCTATCGGAGCATTCGTTGAGTATGCGCCCGGTAAGGAGGGAATGGTACACATCTCCAAGCTGCAGAAGCAGAGAACCGAGAATGTTGAGGACGTTGTGAGCGTTGGCGACACCGTCAGAGTAAAGTATCTCGGCACTGACG
>JAZRGJ010000211.1:0-1755 GCA_045644125.1 Eubacteriales bacterium
CCTTTGCCTCGGTGAGGTTAAGGAAGAGCGCCTTGCAGGAATCACCAACGAGATCGTTTCTATGCAGACAAAGCTCGACCTTGAAGATATCTCTCTTGAAGAGCTTAAGAACGTAATAATCGCTTACGAGCCCGTTTGGGCAATCGGAACGGGACTCACCGCAACTCCCGAGCAGGCTGACGAAACCTGCGGAGTTATCCGCTCCGTAATTGCAGAGCTTTACGGCAATGAGGCAGCTGAGGAAATCACCATTCAGTACGGCGGCTCAATGAACGACGGCAATGCAAAAGAGCTTCTTGCAAAGGTAAACGTTGACGGCGGCCTTATCGGCGGCGCATCGCTTAAAACCGACAAATTTACTACCATCGTCAAAGCAGCCAACGCATAATCGGCTTGAATCTTTTGGCGATATTTCCCGTTTTTCTCCTCTCGCTGTATTAAATACAGCTTCGGAAGAAAGAACGAAAAATCTCGCTCAAAATCTTCTGCGCCGAGGCTTTGACCTTTTGGCGATATTCCCCGTTATCTTCCACTCGCAGTATGCTATACAGCTTCGGAGAGAAGAACGAAAAAATCTCGCTCAAAATCTCTTCGCCAAGGCTTTGACCTTGAGGAAGAGCGAAAACAAAATGAATATTTTAAGGTGGGGTAATTTCTACCCCACCTTTTTGTGTTTTCTTATTTAATTTTTCTCGGAGTGTCAGTTAATCCGAGAAGATAATCAACTGAAACGTTATAGTGCTTTGCAAGAATTATATATTTGTCAACACCCATCATTTGAGCGCCGGTTTCCCATTTGCTAACCTGCTGTCTTGTGGTTGATAGGAGTTTTGCAATATCGCTTTGGGTAAGGTCGTGATCTTCACGCATATCCTTTAATCTTTGATAATAATTCATATTTCATACCCCCTTTGCGATAATTATATAATGAACTTTATAAGATGCGCTTGACACGCACCTTAAAAGGTGCTATAATTTATAAAAATCAAAACTTGGAGAAGCTTATGACAAAAGTAGGTATTAAAAGAGAAATAGACGCTACGGGCAGACTTTGCGTGCCGAAAGAAATGCGAGAGCTTTTTAAACTCAGCGGCGAAGTTGAGCTTATCGTTACTCCCGAAGGAGTTCTTTTGCGTAACCCCGAGTACGTATTGATGAGAATAGCGAAAGAACAAAACGAAAGCTAATATTTTCTAATAAATTAGAATTTCCACTTCCGCTTGGTTAGCTTAACCGAAAAGCGAGGCGTAATTTTGTAGAAGTTTTACAAAGCATTTCTTGAAAAACTGTGATTTTGTCACTTGGATTTTGAAAAAAATTCTGTTATAATAATATCGTTAAAAAATATTTTTTTAAGGAGAACTTAAAATGGCAGGTCTTTCACTCAGACACATTTACAAAAAGTATCCCGGCGGCGTTGTAGCCGTTTCCGACTTCAACCTTGAAATCAAGGATAAGGAATTCCTTATCTTCGTTGGTCCTTCGGGTTGCGGTAAATCTACCACTCTTCGTATGATAGCAGGTCTTGAAGAAATTTCCGAGGGCGAGCTTTACATAGGCGACAGATACGTTAACGACGTAGCTCCTAAGGACAGAGATATTGCGATGGTTTTCCAGAACTACGCTCTTTATCCTCACATGACAGTTTTTGATAACATGGCTTTCGGTCTTAAGCTCCGTAAAGTTCCCAAGGAAGAAATCAAGCGCCGCGTTGAAGAGGCTGCAAGAATCCTTGACATAAGCCACCTTCTTGAA
>JAZRGJ010000212.1:0-3159 GCA_045644125.1 Eubacteriales bacterium
AGAGGATTCTGTTCTCGACTACATTTACAGACTCCGCGGTGTTCAAGAAAAGGTTTCCGATAAAATTCTTATCGTTCCGAGAATTTACACCAACAAGCCGAGAACGACGGGCGACGGATACAAGGGAATGTTGCACCAGCCCGACCCGAACGCCGCTCCCGACCTTTTAAAAGGCATGATAGCGATACGAAAAATGCATATGCGAGCTATTGACGAAACGGGATTCGGATGCGCAGACGAGATGCTTTACCCCGAAAACCACCGTTATCTTTCCGACGTTTTGGCGTACGTTGCCGTTGGCGCTCGCTCCGTTGAAAACCAACAGCACAGACTCACGGCAAGCGGACTTGACGTTCCCGTTGGAATGAAAAACCCGACGGGCGGCGATATTTCGATTATGATGAATTCAATTACGGCGGCGCAACACTCCCACGTTTTCTGCTACAGAGGTTGGGAAGTTGAGAGCAGCGGAAACCCTTTCGCTCACGCAATTTTACGCGGATACGTTGACAAGCACGGAAAATCGCACCCCAACTATCACTTTGAAGACCTTGAAAACGTTTATGACGCTTATCAGAAATCGGGGCTTTCAAATCCTGCCGTTATAGTTGACACGAATCACGCAAACTCCGACAAAAATTACCTTGAACAGCCGAGAATCGCAAAAGAAATTCTTCACAGCCGCCGTCACTCCGAAAAAATTGACAAGATGGTTAAAGGACTTATGATTGAAAGCTATATTGAGGACGGCGCGCAATGCGACTCCACAATTTACGGAAAATCCATAACCGACCCCTGTCTTGGCTGGGATAAAACGGAAAGACTTATATACGAGATAGCTGAAAAGCTTTAAACAAAAAAAGACGAGGATTACGGTATAAAACCGCGCCCCGTCTTTGTTTTTTTACATTTTTCGATATGAAAGCGGCGACTTGCCGACAAGAGATTTAAAGGCTCTGCCAAAGTGCGTCGTGCTTTTAAAGCCCACGGATATAGCAATCTCGGAGACGCTCATATCCGTTTTCAAAAGGAGAGCGCTCGCTTCCTTAATTCTGACTCCGGTGACGTACTCGGTAAAGGAGCTTCCCGTGATTCGCTTAAAGGTTCTCGAGAGATAGCACGGGCTTATAAAAAACTGCTTTGCCACTAAATCGAGGCTCAAATCCTCATTGTAATGATTGTTTATATACGCAGCTGCGAGCGACACGGTTTTATGAACGGCGTCACGGTAAATCGTTTCTTTGTTTTCCGAGTATTCCCTCATTTGAGAAAAAACAAGAAGCTCGGAAAGGGCGGTTTTCAAAAAGAATTTCGACGCTTCCGAATCTTTCTTATATTCCGCAATCATTGAATTTAAAAGCGCTTCGATAAAAAGCTTATCAGTATGCTGAAGCTCTATTATATGAACGTCGGTTTCAAAGCTTTTGAAAAAATTGACTGACGGAAAAGCCGCCGAAATTTCCGAAAGAAAGCTTTTTTTGAAGCTTATAAGTATTCTTTCATACGGCTCTTCCGAAAAATTGCTTGCGCAATGAATTTCATAAGGCTTTATAAGCACCAAAGAGCCTCGCTTCGCATGATAGGTTTTATCCTTTATGAAGTAGAATCTGTCGCCTGAAAAAAGATAATAAATTTCATACGAATCGTGATAATGGTAAGAATGAGCGTTTCCCGGTTTTTCGGTCAACTGCCTATCTATCGTAAACGCCGCCTTTTCAAAAACGGCAAGCCCTTGGGCGTTTTCAACAATATTGCTTTTTCCCGACATATCCTTACTCCTTTTTCGGATATTTTATCACAGCGCTAATAAAAAAGCAATATATTTTTTCAAATATAGGACAAAATTTGTTGATTTTTATGAATTCAGACAATAAATGTCTTGAAAAAACCATAAAACTTGTGCTATCATATACTTAACAAATCTTTTTAAAGGAGTCAATATGGCACAGGTTAAAATTGAAGAAATCAAGCGCAAGGTAAAAAGCGTTTTTGAAAAAGCGGGAGTCCCCTCATCCGATGCGGAAGTGATTACCGAGGTTCTCACCGATGCGCAAATGAAAGGTATTACGACTCACGGTTTCGTGAGAGTAAAAAAATACGTAGGCTGTATTGAAGCGGGCGGAATCAAGCCGACTGCCGACATTGAAATCGTCAGCGACACTCCGTCTTGGGCTTTGGTTGACGGTAAAGGCGGACTTGGAATTGGAATTTCCCTTAAAGCCGTTGATTTGGCTATTGAAAAGGCAAAAGCTACGGGCGTCGGTATAGTTAACGTTAGAGGAAGCCACCATCTCGGCCCTGCCGGATACTATGCCGCAAGATGCGCAGACGCCGGAATGCTCGGCATGGCAATGAGCAACGGAGATATTCTCGTTGCGGCGACGGGCAGCCGTGAAAAAACCATTGGTAACAACCCCTTCGCTTACGCTGTTCCTGCCGGAAAATACGACAAAATACTTTACGACGTTGCAATGAGCGTTGGCTCTGATATGAAAATAATCCAGATGCAAAACGAGGGAAAGCCCGTGCCCGACGGTTGGATGATAGATAAAGACGGCGTTCCCTCAAATACTGCGTCCGATTACCTTGCGGGCGGAACTCTTCTTCCCTTTGGCGGATATAAGGGCTACGGACTTGCGCTCATGGTTGAAACCTTTGCGGCAACACTTTCAGGAGCAGCTATGACGAAAGACGTTCACGCTTGGAATATGGCGCCCGGAGCTTCGGGTAACGTTGGTCACTTCTTCTTAGCGCTTGATATTTCGAAGATGGGAAGCCTTGAAGAATACGTTTCGCGCGTTGAAGGCATGATAGATGAAATTTCCTCGTCTAAACTTGCAAAAGGCGTTGACAAAATATACTTCCCCGGAGAAAAAGAACAGATTTCACGCGCGGCTTGCGAAAAAGCAGGTCTTGTTGAGGTTGACGACGCTATTCTCGCTGACATTGACGCGCTTTTAGCCTAAAGAGGAATATATGAGAATTAACGACGGTATAAGAATAACGGATAAAGATTTTATTTCGATTCTTATGGTTGGACAGTCGAACATGGCAGGCAGAGGCGAGCTTGACGAAATTCCACCGATCAAGAATCCCAACTGTTTTATGTTAAGAAAGGGCAGATGGCAGCCAATGTCAGAGCCGATAAACCCCGACAGA
>JAZRGJ010000213.1:0-2816 GCA_045644125.1 Eubacteriales bacterium
CCGTAGGAAGCACGGCTCACGCTGTCGGTTACCGTGACCAATTTAATTTTTCAAAAGCATACAAAAAGTATTTCGGCAGAGCTCCAAAGGAGAGGGAGAAAAAAGAAAACCGAGTTTGAACTTTACTCCTTGCGAGCCGCCGCACACTTTGTGTGCTGCGGTGCAGAGGGTTCAAATCCTTTCACATAAAACAAAAGCGGCAAAGCCGTAAAGGCTCTGCCGTTTTGTTTGGCGGAGAAGAAAGGATTTGATTCTCGCGCGAACTGCGCGCTCGGTCTTCCACGGTCGCGGACGTCCACCGGAAGTCCGCTCTGTACCGTTTCCCCTTCAAATCCTTTCATATAAAACAAAAGCGGCAAAGCCGTAAAGGCTCTGCCGTTTTGTTTGGCGGAGAAGAAAGGATTTGAACCTTCGCGCCGGTTGCCCGACCTACACCCTTAGCAGGGGCGCCTCTTCACCACTTGAGTACTTCTCCATTTTACAAGCCGTGGTTCTTCGCTTGCCGAACTATTATAGCAAGTTTTTTATGCTTTGTCAAGTGCTTTCTTTTAAAATCTGTCTTCTATTTTTAAAAAATGAAAAAATCCTTGATTTTATTGACAAATTATGATAAAATAATGTTACAAATTACTTTTGAACGGTGTACTTATGAAGAAAAAGCTTATAATTTTTGATAAAGACGGAACGCTTCTTGATTTCGACGCTTATTGGATTCCCGTAAGCGTTTCGGCTCTTTCCGATATAGCCGAAGCGGCAAAGCTCGGCTCGGAGGTCGTTGCGGAAATTTTAGACGCTTTTGAGGTAAGAAACGGCGTTACCTCTATAAAAAGCTCGCTCTGTTCGGGAACTTACGACGATATGGGGCGCGATATTTTCGAGGTAATAAAAAAATACGCTCCCACGCTTTCCGAAAGCGAGATAAAAAAGCTCACCCGTGAGGTTTACCACAAGCACATTGATAAGGGCGAGATAAAGCCAACCTCGGAAAAGCTTTCCGAAACGCTTGCAAAGCTTCGCGCCGACGGATTTATACTCGGCGTTGTTACGACGGATGCGCCTCTTGTCACGGAAGAATGTCTTAAGGCTCTTCAAATCAAAGACTTTTTCTCTTTCGTTATAAGCGACGACGGCAAAATGCCGTCCAAGCCAAACCCGCAATCTCTCGATTTTTTGTGTGAAAAGTTCTCCCTCTCGAAAGACGATTTGCTTATGGTTGGCGACACGCTTACGGACGTTGCTTACGCCAAAGCCGGCGGCATCAACGTTGCAGGACTTGCGAAAACGGAAGAAAATGCCAACATTCTGAAATCCGGCGGCGCTGATTTCGTTTTAACCGACCTTGCGGAAATCTATGAAATATTGAAATAAATCAAGAAAAAGACGGGGCATCTAAACCTCGTCTTTTTTCAGTTGCGCCAAACGTGGCTTAGAAAATGTGACGTTTTGTCACTCTTATTGCGCCATTTTGTCACACAATAAAAATATAATAATTAAATAATATTCTTTCTTTCTCTCTTACTTATGTGACGAGAGATTTTAATTTTTGTTTTTCAGATTTTCACGATATTCCCTCGGAGTTTTCCCCGTATGCTTTTTAAAGAGCTTTGAAAAATACTGCAAATCAAGTATTCCGGAGTGAAGAGCGACGGTTTGAACCTCAAGGCTCGTTGTGGCGAGTAGGTATTCCGCATTTTCCATTCTTCTCTCCCTTATATATTCCGTAACGGTTTTTCCCGTTTCCTTATGAAAAGCGGCGGAAAGATAGCCCGAGCTTACGTTTTGCTTTTCGGCAAGAGTTTTCAGGGAAAGCTGCGCGCTTAAATCGGAATCTATAAGCACGATGGCGGCTCTCACGAGAGGCGAATATTTTTTGAGCGAATGATTTCTGACGAGAGCACAGTATCCCCTGAACATTTCCGTCATCAGAGAAATACTTCCGGAAAGAGTTTTCATAGATTCGATTTTGAAAGCGAAATCGGAAGAGATTCTGTCGATATACACGGGGTGAACACCGCCTGTTTCGGCGGCTTTTCTGAGAAGAGTGTTCATTATAATTCCGTAGTTTTTTATATTACGGAGAGGGCTCTCGCTTCGCTTTTCAAAAATGGCATCCGAAAATGCGCCGAAAAGCTGACTCTCCTTATGGCTTTGCCCAAGCGTTACCGCGTGTATAAGCTCGTTTTCAAATTCGTATCGCTTTTCTACCGTTTTCATTCTGGCGACGGCATCCTCGCCCTCTCCTTTATTTGCGCCCATCGGAGATGCGGGTATCAGCTCGGAGCTGTCGGCGTTGATTATGGCAAATGCGGGACTTTTGAAGATGCGCTCAAGAAAGCTGTCTAAAAAGAAGAAAATTTTGCTCTCCGACGAAAAAATGGGGAGAGTTGAATAATATTCTTCAAGAAAGCGCTGGCGAGAGGGCAAGACGCCGTTTTTCTCGCCGATTTCAAAAACCTCGGATATGGAAAGCGCCTCTTCAAGATACGGACCTATGAAAAGCACGGTCGGAAAATTTCTCTCGGGAAGCAAAAAATATCTGTAGGAAAGCTTCATGGCGTCGCAAGCCTTATATAAGCATTTCGCCTTGACTTCATTTCCAATAACCGCTTTCGGAATATCCAAACCGAAAACTCTTTCAAGCCCCATGCGGAATCTGAAAAATCCGTCCTCGTCAAGCTTCACCTCGACGGCATTAAGTCGGCATTTTTTAAAACCGTCTATTATTAAATCAAGTTCGTTTTTGTAAATCACGGCGCCCTCTTTGTTTATTTTCAACTATACGTTTTGTATTCTATCACGTTTTTTAGCAATTTACA
>JAZRGJ010000214.1:0-19269 GCA_045644125.1 Eubacteriales bacterium
CTTGGCCTGCGACTTCTGAGCCGCAATAACACCGACGGATTCGCCGATGTCAACGGGAGTTCCGTGAGCAAGGTCTGCGCCGTAGCAATGTACGCAAACGCCGCGTTTAGCAAGACAGCGAAGTATCGTACGAACTTCAACGTGAGTAATGCCTGCCGCAATAATGTCGTTTGCCATGTTTTCGTCGATCATGGTGTTCGCGGGAACGATAAGCTCGCCGGTTTCCTGATTTACGACGTCGTTAACGGTATATCTGCCGACAAGACGGTCGAAAAGCTTCTCGACAACGTTTGAGCCGGAAACAATATCCGAAACTACGATACCGCTCGTTGCTCCGCAGTCCTCTTCTCTGACGATAACGTCCTGAGAAACGTCAACAAGACGTCTGGTAAGATAACCTGAGTCAGCGGTACGGAGAGCCGTATCCGAAAGAGATTTACGTGAACCCTTTGCGCCCATGAAATACTCGAGCATCGTAAGGCCTTCACGGAAGTTTGATTTAATGGGAATTTCGATAGTCTTACCGTTGGTCGCAAACATAAGTCCACGCATTCCGGCAAGCTGACGCATCTGCTTCATAGATCCGCGGGCTCCCGAAGTACAAATCATGTTAAGCGAGTTGTACTTGTCGAGGTTTTTGATAAGAGCGTTGGTTACGTCGTCGGTGGTCTTTTCCCAAACCGCAATAACCTGCTTGTAGCGCTCTTCATCGGAAAGCTCGCCCCACTCGTAAAGCTCGGTGATTTCATCAACCTTCTGCGCCGCATCCGCAAGGAGCTGCTTTTTCACGGGGGGGATAGTCATATCGTAAACCGATATGGAAAGAGCCGAACGGGTTGAATATTTATAACCCATAGCCTTGATGTTGTCAAGAACCTCCGCTGCCTCTGCAAAGCCGTGGTATTTGATAGTAAGGTCTACTATCTCCTTAAGCTTTTTGGAGGTGGTTACGAAGTTTACTTCAAGACCGAAGGGATCTTTTGAACGGTCAACGTAGCCAAGGTCCTGAGGAATCTTGGAGTTGAAGATAAGACGGCCGTAGGTTGCGTCGATAAGAGCGCTTCTTTCGATTCCGTCGATAACCTTGGTAACACGCACCTTGATTGCTGCGTGCATCTCAAGCTCGTGGTTCTCGTAAGCCATTTCAACCTCGTTGAAATCACGGAACACCTTGCCCTCACCCTTTTCGCCGGGATGGTCGATAGTGAGGTAGTAAGAACCGAGGACCATGTCCTGAGAAGGAACGGTTACGGCTTTACCGGAAACGGGCTTAAGAAGGTTATTTGCAGAGAGCATGAGGAATCTTGCCTCTGCCTGCGCCTCGCTTGAAAGAGGTACGTGAACGGGCATCTGGTCACCGTCGAAGTCTGCGTTGAATGCAGGACATACGAGGGGGTGAAGCTTGATTGCGCGGCCCTCAACGAGTATGGGCTCAAACGCCTGAATAGAAAGACGGTGAAGCGTAGGAGCGCGGTTAAGAAGCACGGGGTGCTCCTTAATTACGTATTCAAGCGCATCCCAAACCTCGGGAGCAACCTTGTCTACCTTCTTCTTTGCGTCTTTTATGGAGTTCGCCTTCTGAGTTTCGATAAGGCGCTTCATAACGAAGGGGCGGAAAAGCTCAAGAGCCATTTCCTTGGGAAGACCACACTGGAAAATCTTAAGATCGGGGCCTACGACGATAACGGAACGTCCGGAATAGTCAACTCGTTTACCGAGAAGGTTCTGACGGAATCTACCCTGCTTACCGCGAAGCATCTCCGAGAGAGATTTGAGGGGTCTGTTGGAAGCTCCCGTAACCGCTTTTCCGCGGCGGCCGTTATCGATAAGAGCATCGATAAACTCTTGGAGCATTCTCTTTTCGTTTCTTATGATTATATCGGGGGCGTTCATTTGAAGGAATCTCTTCAAACGATCGTTTCTGTTAATAACTCTTCTGTAGAGCTCGTTAAGGTCAGACGTTGCGAATCTTCCGCCGTCAAGCTGAACCATAGGTCTTATTTCGGGGGGAAGAACGGGGATAGTGTCAAGTATCATCCACTCGGGGCGGTTGCCACTCTTTCTGAACGCTTCAACAACCTCAAGGCGCTTGATTATCTTGAATTTCTTCTGACCGGACGACTGCGCAAGGCTGGTCTTAAGCTCTTCGGAGAGCTTTTCAAGGTCGATTTCCTTGAGGAGTTCTCTTATAGCCTCAGCGCCCATTCCTGCTTTGAACGTGTCGCCGTACTTCATCTTTGCGTCGTTATACTCCGCATCGGTAAGAAGCTGTTTTTTCTCGTACTTATCCTTATCCGCAATTTCACCGGGATCGATAACTACGTATTTTACGAAGTAGAGCACCTTTTCAAGAAGACGGGGGGGCATATCAAGGATAAGTCCCATTCTTGAAGGAATAGCTTTAAAGTACCAAATATGTGACACGGGTGCGGCGAGCTGAATGTGTCCCATACGCTCACGGCGTACCTTTTTGGTGGTTACCTCAACTCCGCATCTCTCACACGTCTTGCCCTTATAGCGAACTCTCTTATATTTGCCGCAGAAGCATTCCCAGTCCTTAGTCGGACCAAAAATCCTCTCGCAGAACAAACCGTCGCGCTCTGCTTTAAGAGTACGATAATTTATAGTCTCTGCCTTCGTTACCTCTCCGTGTGACCAGGAAAGTATCTTTTCCGAAGATGCAAGACCAATCTTTATCGAATCAAATGCATTTCTTTCCATAAATTTTATATATACCGCGGCCCTCTTAGCGAGGGCGCGTCCCTTCTCTTAAAATTAGTCCTCGTTTTCGTCAAGATCACGGTCGTAACCGTCATCGTATTCGGACTCGCCGAAACCGTACTCGTCCTCACCGTCTTCGTCGAACTCAGGGTCAACGTAGTCATCAAGCTCTTCGCTGAGCTCATCGTCACCCTCTTCGCCGACCTCTTCGCCTTCAGCCGCTTCAGTTTCCAAAGCGCGGCTGTTAAGCTCACGGTAGGGAGGCGTGTCATCCTCGTAAACCTCGGAAAGCTCGATTTCCTTGCCGTCCTCGTCAAGCACCTTGATGTCAAGGCAGAGAGCCTGAAGCTCCTTAACAAGAACCTTGAAGGATTCGGGAATACCGGGCGTCGGGATGTTCTGACCCTTGGTAATTGCCTCAAAGGTCTTGGTACGTCCTGTTACGTCGTCTGACTTAACCGTAATAATCTCCTGAAGAGTATATGCTGCGCCGTAAGCTTCAAGCGCCCAAACTTCCATTTCTCCGAAACGCTGGCCGCCAAACTGAGCTTTACCGCCGAGAGGCTGCTGAGTTACGAGAGAGTAAGGACCGATTGAACGTGCGTGAATCTTATCGTCAACAAGGTGGTGAAGCTTGAGGTAGTACATTATACCAACGGTTACGGGGTTGTCAAAAGGATCGCCCGTACGGCCGTCGTAAAGAGTTACCTTACCGTCAATAACCTTAAGAGTTTCGGTTTCCATAAGCTTGTGAAGCTTCTCGCTGTCGTCAACGATTTCCTGATCGATTCTCTGAAGGTCAAGCTTACCGTCCTCACGGATAACTTCCTTGAATACAGCCTTACCTCTTACGCTCTCGTCACCGCGAATATCACGGGTGTAGCGCGCGAGCTCAAGCATTTCAAGTATGTCGGATTCCTTTGCGCCGTCAAATACGGGTGTCATAATCTTGATACCGAGCTTGCGGCAAGCGATACCGAGATGCACCTCAAGCACCTGACCGATGTTCATACGTGAAGGAACGCCGAGGGGGTTAAGAACTATGTCAAGAGGAGTACCGTCTGCAAGGAAAGGCATATCCTCGGGCGGAAGTATTCTTGAAACAACGCCCTTGTTACCGTGACGGCCTGCCATCTTGTCTCCGACGGAGATCTTTCTCTTCTGCGCAATATATACGTGAACTACCTTGTTAACGCCGGGAGCTAAGTCGTCGGAGTTGGTTCTGTCGTAAACCTTAACGTCAACGACTACGCCGTATTCACCGTGGCGCATTCTCAAGGAGGAGTCTTTAACCTCACGAGCCTTTTCACCGAAGATAGCTCTGAGAAGACGCTCTTCGGGGGTGAGCTCGGTTTCGCCCTTGGGAGTAACCTTACCAACGAGAATATCGCCGGCTCTTACTTCCGTTCCTATTCTTATAATACCGTCGTTATCAAGATCCTTAAGCGCATCTTCGCCTACGTTGGGAACTTCACGGGTGATTTCCTGAGTTCCGAGCTTGGTGTCACGCGCTTCGATAGTGTATTCCTCAATATGAATAGAGGTATACATATCTTCTCTTACGAGCTTTTCATTAAGAAGAACTGCGTCCTCGTAGTTATAACCCTCCCAGGTCATAAATCCGATAAGAGCGTTCTTACCGAGGGAGATTTCGCCTCCGCTCGTTGCGGGACCGTCCGCAATTACCTGGCCTGCTTCAACACGGCTTCCCTCTTCAACGATGGGACGCTGGTTTACGCAAGTGCCCTGGTTTGAGCGCTTGAACTTAATAAGGTGATAAGTATCCTTGCGGCCGGAATCGGTAACGATAACGATTTCAGAGCCGGAAGCGCGCTCAACTATACCGCCCTCGTTTGCAACTACAACTGCGCCTGAGTCAACGGCAGCCTTGTATTCCATACCGGTTGCAACGATGGGTGAATCCGTGATCATAAGAGGAACTGCCTGCTTCTGCATGTTAGATCCCATAAGCGCACGGGTGTTGTCGTCGTTTTCAAGGAAGGGTATGCAGCCCGCAGCAACGGAAACCGCCATCTGAGGACAAGCGTCCATAAGGTCAACCTGCGTGGGTTCAACCTCAATGAACTCGGTTTTATATCTTGCAATAACCTTCTTATTCTTAAAGTAGCCGTTTTCGTCAAGGCTTTCGTTAGCCTGAGCTACTACGTTGTTGTCTTCTTCGTCAGCGGTGAGGTAAAGAACCTCGTCGGTTACACGGCCCGTAGTTTTGACAACGACTCTGTAGGGCGCTTTAAGGAAGCCGTATTCGCTGATCTTTGCGTAAGACGCAAGATACGAAATAAGACCGATGTTAGGACCTTCGGGAGTTTCAACGGGACAAATTCTTCCGTAGTGAGTATAGTGAACGTCACGCACCTCAAAGGAAGCTCTGTCTCTTGAAAGACCGCCGGGGCCAAGCGCAGAAAGACGGCGCTTGTGAGTAAGCTCTGCCAAGGGGTTGTTCTGGTCCATGAACTGAGAGAGGGGCGATGAGCCGAAGAACTCTCTTATAGCGGTTGCCACGGGGCGAGTGTTGATTATAGCCTCGGGGCGAAGATCTTCCGTATCGTGAACGGACATTCTTTCCTTGATAATCTTGTCCATTCTCGACATACCGATTCTCATCTGGTTCTGAAGAAGCTCGCCTACGCAGCGAAGACGTCTGTTACCGAGATGGTCGATGTCGTCGGTTGAGCCAACTTCGTGAGAGAGGTTGAGAAGATAGTTTACGGATGCGAAAATATCGTCAACCGTTATATGCTTGGGTGAAAGCTCTGCGATTCTCTCGCGAACGAGCTTTTTGATGAAGATAATTCTTTCGTCACCGGAAAGGCCTTCAGCGTCAGCTTCCGCAACTATAGCGTTAAGGGGAGCCGTGCAAACCTTCTCGCCTGCTCTTACGCCACAGTCGGAAAGGTCGAAGCCGAGTATAAGCTCGGGGCGAGCGGTGTTGTTCGAGAATACCTTAACTACTCTTCCGGCAACGTTGATGTCAACGGAATTTACAAGGCTGTCCTCAATCTTCTCCGCAAGAGCCTTGGTGATAAGCTCACCCTCTTCCGCAACTATCTCGCCCGTCATGGGATTTATAACGGTCGAAGCTACGGTTCTGTCCTCGCCGAAAATTCTTGCGGCAAGAGAGAGCTTTCTGTTGTACTTATATCTACCAACAGGCGCAAGGTCGTATCTCTTGGGATCGAAGAAGAGATTGGTAACAAGCGTTATAGCGCTCTCAACGAGAGGAGGCTCGCCGGGACGGAGCTTCTTATAAATCTCCTTAAGCGCCTCGTCGCGGTAAGAGGTGTTGTTCTCCTCCGCAAGCATAACGCACTCGTCCTTCGCCATGGTGGCGGTGAGCATTTCCTCGTCGCCGAACATAGCGATAATATCGTCGTTCGAGGAAGCGTTCTCGGGAAGAAGAGCTCTTACGAGCACAGTAACGGGAATTTTTCTCGTTTTATCAATTTTTACGTAGAAAACACCTGCCGCGTCGGTTTCATATTCAAGCCACGCGCCTCTGTACGGAATTACCGTTGCAGTGTAATTGTGTTTTCCCTGCTTATCTACCGCATCTCCGTAATATATACCGGGGGAACGGACAAGCTGCGAAACTATTACTCTTTCAGCGCCGTTAATAACGAAAGTACCGTTCTCCGTCATAAGCGGGAAGTCGCACATATAGACCTGAGCAGTTTTAATCTCTTCGGTAGCCTTGTTGACAAGACGAACGCCAACTTTCATATGCGCATCGTAAGTTACCGTTCTGTCCTTGCACTCCTCAACCGAATATCTCGGATTGGGATCAATCGTGTAGTCGGTAAATTCGATGGAAAGGTTTCCCGTATAGTCTTTAATCGGAGAAACGTCGCGAAGAACCTCGTTAAGTCCCTCTTCGAGGAACCACTTGTAAGAGTCCTTCTGTACCTCAATAAGTTTTGGCATTTCCGTAGCCGCTTCGATCTTCGAAAAGCTCTGTCTTACCGTCGTGCCAAGCTTTTGGGGTTTAAGCATAAATAGAATCACTCCATTCCTGAAAATTTACAAAATCATTCGCCAAAGCTCCGTTTTTAAGCAAAAAAGAGCAAAAGCGATAAAACCGTCGTTTTTTATGAAGGGTTTTGTGCTATTTTACCAAGTTTTTCAAGGGTTTTCCCTAAAAAAGCGCAAAATACCCCCTATAATAAAAGCGATTATAATGCAGTATAATATTATATCATAAATTTTACGCTTGTCAATAGTTTTTTTAAAAATTTTCAAACTTTTTCCAAAAAATATTTTGAATAAAAAAACGAAGCGACTTTTATTGACATATTAAAAGCTTTGTGATATATTTAAATCAACGAATAAAAGGAGTGACGTATGAAAACGAAAACAAGAAACGGACTTAAGATATTTTCGGCAATTCTCCTATCGCTTCTTGCGCTGTGGATAGTTCTTGCCCTTTTCCCTCGCCAGAGCAATTTCAAGGGAGAAAACCCGATGCAGAAGACGGGCGAGCTTCCCATTCTCATAGCTCACGGAGGCGGAAACGGCGAATTCCCCGACAATACCCTCGAGGCCTTTTATAACGCTTACAGCGTAGACAAAAACGTTATGATGGAAACCGACGTCAGCATCACCCGCGACGGCGTCGTTATTCTCTCTCACGATACGACGATAGACAGAAAGACGGACAACGTCGGAAATATTGCCGATTGGAATTACACCGACCTTATAGAACAGCAGGTCAACTTCGCTTACACCAACGAAACCGAAAAAGGAAAGCTCGTTGCCGGCACGGAAAGAGCGCTTTTCAAAAACGAGGCGGGCAAGACTGTTCTTCCCACCGACGTTACGTATCCCGACGGAGTTTCCCCTCGCCACGAAAGCATATTTCTGGCAACGACGCTTGAGGAGCTTTTGGTTGCATTTCCCGAAAACAGAATAAACGTTGAAATAAAGCAGGAGGGCGAGCTCGGTCTTCGCGCTCTTGCGGAGATTTTAAGGCTTCTCGAAAAGTACGACGCTTATGAAAGAGTCGTTCTCGCAAGCTTCCACCCCGAAATATACGACGAATTTCTTCGCCTTAAGGAAGAAAAGCTCGTGCCCGACGGCTTTATGTTCTCCCCCGCAACGAGCGGCGTTGCGAAATACTTCATTCTGAAAACCCTCGGCCTTGATATTTTATTTGCCGACGGAATATGCGTTTTCCAGATTCCAATGGAAGAGTACGGATTGAATTTCGCAAAGAAAAGCCTCGTTGACAATGCGCACAAGCACAATCTTGCGGTACATTATTGGACTATAAACGACGTTGACGAAATGAGATACCTTATCTCCATTGGCGCAGACGGAATCATGACGGATTATCCGCACAGGCTTGCCGCAGTTTACGAGGAATATAAAAATAAGTAAATCTTATATAAGAATAATACAAAGAATAATAATAAGTATAGTCTAATCCTTGACAATTACCGTCTTATATGTTAAAATCGTTTAGAATTAAAACACCGAAAGGACTTTGATATGAAAACTCCCGAACAGATCAAAAAAGAAATATGCGAGGTAGGTCACAAAATCTACGCTCTCGGCTTCGTTGCCGCAAACGACGGAAACATCTCCGTAAAATACAGCGATAACGAGTTTTACTGCACTCCCACCGGAGTATCCAAGGGCTCCCTTACCCCCGATATGATAATCAAGGTTGACAAGGAAGGCAACAAGATCGAAGGCGCGCTTAATCCCTCCTCCGAAATCAAGATGCACATGAGAGTTTACCGCGAGCGCCCCGACGTTGGCTCCGTTGTTCACGCTCATCCCCCAATCGCAACCGCATTTACCGTTGCAGGCATCGAGCTTGACAAATATATACTTCCCGAGGCTGTTCTCACCCTCGGCAAAGTTCCCACCTGCGCTTACGGAACTCCCTCAACTATGGAAATTCCCGACTCCCTCGCTCCCTACATTGAAAACCACGACGCATTTCTTCTTAAGAATCACGGCGCGCTTACGGTAGGATGCGACCTTACCAAAGCTTTCTACCTTATGGAGTCGCTTGAGTTTAACGCAAAAATCCACAAGCTTGCCCTTGAGCTCGGCAAAATCGAGGAAATTCCCGACGAAGAGCTTGTCAAGCTTATGGACCTTCGCAAGAAGATGAATCTTCCCGGCCGCCACCCCGGCATTGAAAGATAACGAAAACTTTCGTTCCCGTCAACTCAATGAAATGATTGCATGCAATCATGAAACGCCTTGCGGCATTGTAAAAAGAGCTCTGCGCTATGCAGAGCTCTTTTTTTATTTATTATCTTTTTTCGAGTGACATTCTCCACTCATAGGGCAAGAGGAGCAAGAGCCGCAGGAGCACGTGGATTTGCCTTTTCTTTTGTCATTTATAATTTTAAATACCACGAGCGCAACTACTGCCACCACCGCCAAAAGCACGGCGATTGAGCCAAGATTTTCTTTAAATACAGACAGCATAGCTTCTCCTTATTTCACGCTCTTCTGTCGGCGTACGATGAGATACACGAGCCCTAAAAGAGTTAAGGATGCGAGTATCGGGCCGAGAGGACCTGCGAAAGTTTTATCCGCCGCCGAAATAAGCGAGCCGAGCTGATAAATAACGAGAGATACGGCGTATGCAAATGCGGTTTGATAGCCTATCGCAAACAATGTCCATTTTCCGTTTGCCATTTCCCTCTTTATAGCTCCGATAGCCGCAAAGCAAGGAGCGCAAAGAAGATTGAAAACGAGGAAAGTGAATGCCATAAGAGGCGTGAAATCCGTCGTCATAAGTCCCCAGATTTCGCTTCCGTTTTCGGCAACCTCGGCAATTCCGTAAAGAATACCGAAGGTCGCTACGATGTTTTCTTTTGCGATAAGTCCCGTAATTGTTGCAACCGCAGCCTGCCATATGCCGAAGCCGAGAGGGATAAAGAGAAGCGCAAAGGGCTTTCCGATTACGGCAAGAAGCGAATTTGCGGCGTCGCTGACTGCGCAGAAGGTACCGCCCTCAAAGCCGTAGCTCTGCAAGAACCATAGCACCACGGTTGAAAGAAGAATTACCGTTCCCGCCTTTTTGATGAACGACCAGCCGCGCTCCCACGAAGAGTGAAGAAGATTTACGAGAGTTGGCATATGATATGCGGGAAGCTCCATAACGAAAGGCTCGGTATCCCCCGCAAAAAGCTTGGTTTTCTTTAAAATGAGGCCCGATATAACCACAGCCGCCATTCCGATAAAGAAAGCGCCCGTTGCAACGAAAGCGTTTTCCTTGCCGAACATTACGCCCGAAATAAGAGCTATTACGGGAAGCTTTGCGCCGCAAGGGATAAACGACGTCGTTATTATAGTCATACGGCGGTCACGCTCGTTTTCTATCGTGCGGCTTGCCATAATTCCGGGAACGGAACAGCCCGTTCCTATAAGCATAGGAATAAACGATTTGCCCGAAAGACCGAACTTGCGCAAGATTTTATCCATAACGAAAGCGATACGTGACATATATCCCGAGGCTTCAAGGAAAGCCAAAAGGAAGAAAAGAACGAGCATCTGCGGCACGAAGCCTAGAACCGCGCCGACACCGGATGCGATACCGTCAACCAAAAGTCCACGCAGCCAATCCCAGCAATTTATCGCTTCAAGCCATGAGGAAAGCGTGGGGATTATCCATTTTCCGAAAAGCACGTCGTTCGTAAAGTCGGTGAAAATCGTTCCTATCGTCGTTACTGATATAAAATAAACGGCAAACATAACGAGGGCGAAAATCGGAAGCGCCGCCCATCTGTTAGTAACGACTCTGTCTATTTTATCGGAGAGCGTAAGCTCGCCTTTTTTCTTTTTTCTGTAAACGCCGTTTAAAACACGGGTTACGTAATCGTATCTTTCGTTGGTGATAATGCTTTCCGCATCGTCGTCAAAAATCTTTTCAACGTACGCAATGTCGCTTTCTATATGCTGAAGCGTCCCCTCGTCTATTCCGAGAGCTTCAATAACACGCTTATCACGCTCGAAGATTTTGATTGCGTACCATCTCTGCTTTTCCTGGGGCAAATCGTGGAGCGTCGCTTCTTCAATATGCGCAAGCGCATGCTCTACCTCGCCCGAAAAGATATGCGCCGTTTTGCGAGGCGCTTTTTCAGCCGCAACGACCGCCGCCTCAGCCGCTTCAAACACGCCCTCTCCCTTAAGAGCCGATATTTCAACTACGGGGCATCCGAAAGCTCGGGAAAGACCGGGTATATCTATAACGTCGCCCTGCTTTCTTACAATATCCATCATATTTATAGCAATAACGACGGGTATTCCAAGCTCCGCAAGCTGAGTTGAAAGATAGAGATTGCGCTCAATATTCGTGCCGTCAACTATATTTATTATCGCATCGGGGCGCTCGTCTACAAGATATTTTCTCGCTACTATCTCCTCGGGCGTATATGGCGATAAAGAATAAATTCCCGGCAAATCCGTTATTATAACGTCGCCTCTCTTTTTAAGCTTACCCTCTTTTTTCTCAACCGTTACGCCGGGCCAGTTACCTACAAACTGGTTTGAGCCGGTAAGAGAATTAAAAAGCGTCGTTTTTCCGCAATTCGGGTTGCCCGCCAAAGCTATTTTAATTTCCATAGCGTACCTTTCTGTGCTTCATAGTTAGCCTAGGCTAACTTGTGTGCAAATAAAAATTATTCGACTTCGATCATTTCAGCGTCTGCCTTGCGCAAGGAAAGCTCGTAGCCTCTTACGGTAAGCTCCATGGGATCGCCAAACGGAGCGTACTTTCTCACAGTTACCTCGACGCCCTTGGTTATACCCATATCCATGATTCTGCGCTTCAATGCGCCCTCGCCGTGAAGCTTCACGACCTTGCAGGATTTTCCTACCTTAACGTCTTTTAAAGTTCTCACTTTAAAATCTCCATCATTTAAAAATTTAAGCAAAGGCTTGAGTTAGCCTATGCTAACCAACACTAATATAATACTAAAACGCAATAAAAAAGTCAAGAGAATTCCTTGATTTTTTTCCCAAGTCTTAAATTTTTGTAAATATTAAACTAAATCGCACTCAGCGAAAATTCAAGCTTTTTGTTTAATTTGACAAAGGGGTTATATATAAAAGGCGGAGCAAAAATCCCCGCCTTAAATACTTATATACTTTAGTTAATTATACCATTTAAATTTTAAGAATCTCATATATGCGCGCCAATCCTCGCGTGACATATAATGTCTGTGCCGTCTTAAGTGGTACTGCACGTTTCCCTCTCCAAAGCGGTCGCCGGGCTTCGGCATTCTGTCGCCGACGACAAGTCCATTTTCACCGAGAAGCTCCCACGCGCTTGATGCGTGAAGCGTGGTTAAAAACTCGCTTTCAGGATCCGCTCCGTCATCAAGCTCCGCCGAGCCTACGCATAAAAGCCTTGGCGCAACAAGCGCCAAAAGGAAGCTTTGGTCATAGGGTTTTAAATCCTCAAGCTCGTCGGTGAAAAGCTTGAAATTTTCGCAGAACCAGCACCAGCTGCCGTAACGGTTGAATATCCACGTGCGCTCACCCGTTCCGTGCTTTGATGAAGCCGCGCCGCCGTAGCCTGAGTTATTTGAAATAACCGCCGCAAATCTTTCGTCCATAGCTCCGCACCAAAGCGCCGTTTTGCCAAGGCGCGAGTGGCCGATAACGGCAACCTTTTCGCCGTCAAGCTGCGGGCAATACTCGATTATGTAGTCAAGCGCGCGGCTTGCGCCAAAGGCCCACATACCGATCTTACCCCAATCCTCAGGGCCTCGGTTTTCCGCTGTAACGCCGAAATATTCGGCGAGAGGTCCTTTGAACGTGCAATGAACGTCCGTTACCATTTCCTGATAGTCTATAACGCAAATAGCAAAGCCGTTATCCGTTATCTCCTCAATGGGAAGATATTTATGAGGCTCTTTTCCAAACGTGATATTAAGAAAAACGGGCGGTTTTTCATACTCCACAGGAGTGTAAATATCTATCGGGAAGCTTCCGACGCCGTATTCCTCGGTTTCAAAGAAAAGATTGAATCGCTCCCAAAGCACCTTGCCGGCGCAAAACGTAGCGTCACCCGTTACGTACTCTCCCCACACCTTTTTAAGTGTCGGACGCCTATATCTGCCGTAGGAATATTTTTCAAGAAGCTCGACAAGCTCCGCTCTGCGCTCACGCCAATTTTCACGTGTTACGGGCGCGCCGTCGTTCATTTTTAATATAGGAAGATAATCACGCTCCCTCAAAACCTCAAAAGGATTTCGGACGTCGTACTCACGCCTGCGGATTCCATTTAAATCAGACATAGAAAATCTCCGTATTAGTTTCTTTTCTCTATTCTATATTAAATGAAGAAAAAAATCAATACCTAAAATAATGAATAGTGAATAATTGGTAGTTAGGATGAGGTGTCCGCGATTATTTTACCACTTATCGCTGTATCGCTCGATAGTTCTTTCGGGCGCTTCTCTTAAATAACGCTCGGACTCGTCCCAGTATTCCATAGACTCAACGGGCCCGCAGGCAAGCTGCCAATACTGAGTCATCATTCCCTCTTTCTGAGGGCCCTCTGCCGCCACTTTCTTAAGGTATGCCTTAAGCTCCGACACGCTGATTTCAGCCGTGGGAGCAAAGTCCGAGGAATTTGCGTAGGACACGAGAGTTTTAAGCATTGCAAGCGTTGCGGGCTCGCCGCTTTCCACATTCGTAAAGTTAAAGCCGGTAACGAGAAGTCTTCCCGCGCCGACCTTAAGCGCGAAAGCGTAGGAGAAGTTTCTCATAGTTCTGTCGTAAGTAAGCTCAGGCATGCGGAATTTCGTTGCGTCAAAGCGGTCGCGAGAGCTCTTATCAATTCCCGAAACGAGGCTGTCGGGCTTTACGGGGAAATCGTCAAGGTTAATTTTATCCGAATCCTCGATAAGATGATAATACTGATAGTTTATCTCGCCGTCCGTCGTGAAGCCGTGCTTTTTAAGAAGCTCCGACTTATCCTTACCGCCGTTGAGCGTGCCTCTGTCCCAGATTACGCCCTTAAAGCGCTCCCAGGTGTGACGGAATGAGTATTCGGGCGCCGCCATATCTTTGTGCAAAAGGTGACGCGTCCAATCTGTTCTATAGATAAACATAACGTCCTCGCCTCTCTCAAGACGCTCGAAGAGCGTGTCGTCAAGCTTATCCGTTACCGTAAGATTTGCGTTTTCTGCGAAGCGGCAAGCGCGATTGAGATAATCCGCCCTCATATCGCATTTTGCGTTAAGCGAAAGAGGATATTCGTACTTCGGGAAGCCCCACAATTCCCAAGAGTTCTCGCATACGCTGCCGTCGTCAAACGAAAGGGCGCAAACGAGCTCGTATTTTACGGCGCTTGCGTTTTCGGGAATTTTAGTGTTTATATTACAGATATTGTAAAGTCCCGACGCGCCCGTGTCAATCGACAAAAGACTTCCCTCTCGAACTACCTTGCCGTCAAGCCTTATTTCGTAGAAGAAATCTGCGCTTTTCGGGGGATTTATCATATACTGCGAGAGAAGAACGGGGATTCTCACGCTCTCGCCCTCGGTGAAAATCTCTTTCGGAAGACGGGCAAGAAGCACCGTGTCTGCGTTGAATTTTCTGAATTCCTCGTCGGAAATTCCGTGGGGATCGTCAAAGCAGTCAACGACGCCGTTTGAGTTTTCATACTTGTCGGTATCCGCAAACTGAAGCATATGGAAGCCCGAAAGAACGTTACTTGCGCGAAGATTTTCAAGCGCCGTTTTCCAACAGCGGAACTGGAAGTTTTTCGTTATCTGAAGCGTTTCCTTAAAGTTTTCTTTATAGCCCTTCGCTTCTATCATTTTGATTTCTTCCTCTACCCACCAGGGAGCAGGGCGGCCGTACTTTTTAAATTTTTCTTTCAAAGCGTAGAAGTCACGCCAAGAGGTGTAATGGCAAATCTCATGCGCAACCATGGGGCGCGGAATTTTAAGGCCTCGGCTGACGCTTCCGTGCTCGTTTTCCGAAATCATGTCAATCTCACGCATTGCGGGAACGCAAAGAAGATTATCCATATCGGCAAACATATCTGCGTGGCGCCCATAAGGGAAATAATAGCTCATATGCTGAACGTCGAAATCAACCGTCGTTCTGTCGTATTCTCCGTCGGCGCAGGTATCGAGGAAAAGCCTTGTGGAATCCTCTCGTCTTATAATCTCACGAATCTCGGAAACTCTCGGCTTCTTTCCGGGGAAACGAAGCTCGTTTCCAACGCAATAAACCATAAACGAGGGGTGGTTATAAAGCGAGTTTATAATTTCCATAAGCTCGTCGTCGGAAATGAAATCGTTCTTTCCGAGAAGCATTTCACGAATATTGTCGTAGTTATCGTTCACCTTGCGAATTTCAATATGAATAAGTATTCCAAGGTCGTCTGCCGCCCTGAAACACTCCTCCGAGGGTACTACGGAATGGAAACGAATGGTGTTATAGCCGTAAGACTTCGCCATAAGTATATTCTTTTTATAGAATTCGTACTCCGAAAGATTGCAGTTATTCTCATGCTCGTGAGCCGCGCAGCCGCGGATATATCCACGCATATAGAAAGGAAAGCCGTTGAGATATATATTCTTCTCGTCAGCGTTAAAGTAACGGAAACCGAATCTGTCGGAAAGCTCTTCCCTCTCGCCGTTTTCGTATTCTATTTTAAGCTTGATAGTGTAAAGAGTCGGGCGTTCAACGCTCCATGCGGAAGCTTCAAAGCTTCCCTCGAAATTTGCGGAAGAAGAAGCGCCCTCGCAAACCACGGCGCCCGCCTTATCAAAGACCTGCCAAGCGGCGCTCTTAACGGCGGCGTCGCCTATTATTCTAACGGAAAAAGGCTCGTCTACCTTTCCTGCAACTATTCTTAAAACGGTGTTTTTTGATGAAATCATAAAAATCTCCTCCGATTTTGTTAACTATATTTTATAACATAAAAACAGTCAATACCATTGCAAAAAAAGACAAAAGCATTGCAAATATTGCACATTTTTCATTTATTTTTATCCCCCCGTATTGATTTATCGCTCCTGATGTGCTAAAATATTTACAATGAAAAAAGGAGGGGCTTATATGCAGCTTCAGGAATCGGGCGAAATGTACCTTGAATCAATACTCGTGCTTTCACGAAAAGGCCACGTGCGCTCTATAGATATTTGCGAATATATGGGCTTCTCAAAGCCGAGCGTCAGCCGCGCCGTCGGTCTTTTAAAATCGGGCGAATATATCTCGGTTGACAAGGACGGCTTCATAAGCCTTACCGACAAGGGCCTCGAAACCGCCAACACCATCTACGAGCGCCACAAAATGCTCACCGCCTTTCTCGCTGCAATCGGCGTTGCCGAGGACGTTGCCGACAAGGACGCTTGCAAAATCGAGCACGTAATCTCCGACGAAACGTTCCAGGCTATGAAAAAGCACGTTGAAGACTTACGCAAATAAAGCTCGCTATGCGTTTAGGATATATTCAGCGCATGAATACTAAAGAAAATATGCCCACGCTGAAATCAGCGTGGGCATTAAATATTTCAGTTTTACTCAAACAAATACCATTTATCAGGAGTAAATTTGGTTTCGTTTGCATCAACGGGAATTGCTATTCCGTAGCCGGATTTGGAGAGATAGGTGTCAAAATTATCTCTCATATAGTTAAGCTCGCCGCCCTCGGGGATATTGTATTTCTTGCAGATATGGCTCGTGCCGGCGTCTTTCGTGTTATCCTCTTTGACTTCAAGCTCGTTATAGCGGAATACCATGCGCATAAGGCGGATATTGTTTCTTGCGGCGGGTGTCGTCGCCTTTTCGAGCGCACGCTCAAAGCTCTCGTGCACACGCTTCATATCAAGGTGTCTGAAAAGGTAAACGCCTGCCATCATATATTCCGACTGTCCGTCAAGGGTTTCCTCGGCGTATCTTATAACGTCGGCAACGTCTTTTGCGCCCTCGCCGAAAATCTTCGTGAATACGGCAAGGTTATCTTCCATTGAAAGATTTGTGTCGTAAGCGGTTCTTCCGAAAGTGTAGTAGTTAAAGAGGTTGTTCCAATGGTTAAATACTTCCATCTGGGTTTCAGTTCCCTCAAATCCTACCTCAAGGAATCTTTTGCACATTGCCTGCATTTCGTCAGCCATCGCAACGTATCTCTGGCGGCCGCCGTAAACGCCCATAAAGTAGTCGTAATATCCTGCTTTTACGCCGAGCTTTTTCCATGCGAGAAGATTATCTTCAAAGAACGTGCCCTGAAGACAGGAGCCGTCGGGCTTACCGACGCTTCTCAAGGTTGAGATATGCCAGGTTGATTCGGTTGCCATCATATTGTCGAAAACCTCAACGCCCGTCGGGGGCTCCCAGGTGTCCGTGTAAACGAGGAAATCAAGACGGTGAGTGGGAAGCGCAACTTTAAGCTTTTTCGCAATGCCCGCAAGCATATACGTATAGTTTTCCATCTTCGTGTGGTTTTTGCATCTTTCACACTGGCAAACGGGAGATAAGCCGTCCTTATTGTAAAGCGCGTAAGCCTTTACCTGAGGATTCTTTTTAAACCACTCGATAAGGTTATCAGCAATAGTGTCGATAAATCCGTCGGCTCTAGTACAGAAAACTATCTGTCCGCCGTGGTGGCCCTGGTGCACGTATCTTGTGCCGTCCTCGTTGAGTCTGTAGTACTCGGGGTGAGTTTCATAGTAATGCTCGGGGAAATATTTATTTCCTCTTTGAGGCATAAGCGTGTCGGGCGCGTCGTGGTGACCGACTTTGAAGATAAGTCCGCGGCGTCTCACCTCGTCTATCATTCCGTTGGTTTTGTAATACTCGTAAATCTCGTTCCAGGTGTATACGTAGTTAAATCTGTTCTTAACGAGCCAATCGAGAAACTCCGGCTCAAGCTCAAAGCTTGCGGGAGCTGCGTGAGCGGAATACTGAACGCAAGCGGCTCTGTAGGAAAGGTCGGCTTTTTCCTTTACATAAAAGGCGTCGCCAATATCAAATTCGTCGTATTCGGGGATATATTCACCGCCGGCAACGCCTCTTTTTGTGTAGGCGGCAAAGGATGCGCCAAGGTATCTTTCAAGAAATTCGTAAACAGCGTAAAACGTCGGTCTTTCGAAGTCGTTGGGGCACTTTGTCGTTCCCGCAATAACGAGAGTATCACCGTAACTTTTTATAAAGATTCCCTCAGGGCCGGGCACGGTTTTATCAAACTCGGCCTCCGAGATGAATTTTGCCGTATAAGCGTTTCTTTCAGGGCCGCCAATCGCAATTATATTGCCGCTCAAACCCTCGGCACTGTCGGTGATTTCCGCATTTATTCCGAAAATTTTATTTAAGTAAGACGAAAGCTTTTCAGCGGCGTAGCTTTCGGTTTCGGTTGCAGATGCGGGGATTATTATGTAGGTTTTAATATTCTTTGAAAACTTCATTTTGAATACTCCTTATTCAAATTCGTACCAGTAGTCAGGGGTGAATCCGTTATCTTCGCCGTCAACGGCAATCATGATTCCGTAGCCGCCCGTTTCTCTGTTGTAAGTATCGAAGTTTCTCGCCATATAAAGAAGCTCGCCACGCTCGGGGATAGTGTAAATCTTATTTCTGCGGTAGCCCTTTTCGTCGTTTGCGTAATCCTCGCGCGTTTCAATATCGGAATATCTGAATACCATACGCATAAGGCGGATATTGTTTCTTGCCTCAGGGGTGCTTGCTTTTTTGAGAGCTCTTTCAAAGCCCTCGTAAACGCGCGCCTTATCAATATTATTCATAAGGTAAACGCCCGCCGTCATAATCTCGCACTGTCCGTCAAGGGTTTCTTCGCCGTATCTTATAATGTCGGCAATCTCGTCAGCGCCCTCGCCGAAAATACGGGTAAAGCGAGCAAGATTATCTTCCATAGAAAGCGAGGTATCGTAAGCGGTTCTTCCGTAGGTGTAGTGGTTGAAAATATTGTTCCAAAGGTTGTAAAGCTCTATCTGCGACTCCGTTCCGTCAATGCCTACCTCGCAGAAGCGACGGCACATTGCCTGCATTTCGTCAGCGAAGGGTACCCATCTCTGACGGCCGGGGTAAACGCCCATAAAGTAGTCGTAATAGGTTACGTTAAGACCGAGAGCACGCCATTTAAGAATGTTTTCTTCAAAGAAAGTACCGGCAAGACAAGAGCCGTCAGGCTTTCCTATCTTACGAAGTCCCGTAATATGCCAGGTTGCCTCGTTTGCCGCAACGTTCTTTTCCATTTTGAGATCCGAGGGGGGAGTCCAAAGGTCCGTATAAACGATGAAGTCAATACGCACGTCGGGAAGCTCTTTGCCGACGATTTTCGCAACCTCGTTTATCATATAAGCGTAGTTTTCAACCTTTGAATAAGGCTTGCAAGCCTCACAGCAGCATTGGGGCGCCGTTCCGTCCTTATTGCAAAGAGCGAAAACCTTTACCTGTGGATTAAGCTTAAACCACGCAATCAAATTTTTAGCAAGCTGTTCGATAAGGCCTCTGTTGCGCGAGCAAAGAATCATCTGTCCCCATTCGTTTTTAGACTCAAAGCGAAGTCGGATCGTAGCCATGTCG
>JAZRGJ010000215.1:0-1780 GCA_045644125.1 Eubacteriales bacterium
ATTCTTCGTACGCGCGAATTTCATCCGCAAGCTCTTCGGCGGTTTTGAGAGATTCTATATAAATTACGTAGTCGGATTCGTACTTTTGAAGCGCCGCAATATATTCTTCGTATTTCAAAAGCTCCGCATTATATTTTTCAAGGTCGCTCAAATACTCTTGGTATTCGAGATACAATTCATCGTAAATTTTCTTGTCGGAAACGTACTCGCGATACAGCTCAAGCGCCGCTTCATACTCCAACTGTTTTTCAAGATAATCGAAATACATAGCGTCGAAGTAGGCGCGTGAAAGCTCACGGTTAACGTCTTCCTTTGCGACGCTTATTTTTGCGCTGTATTCAACGGCAAATTTAAGCCCCTTTTGAAGCGAGGCAATCTGAAACATTGCTTCGTATTTTCCGCCCGAAATCTTAAAGCTTTGGGATTCGCCGCCGCAAGTCACTCTCTCCGGTATCCATTCAATCGAAACGCCCTCGGAATTAGTGTAGTAATACGGTAAAGCCGAAACGAAAACCTGATTTCCATTCTGCGTCGGAGAAAGGGTTATATAAGACGAGGGAATGTTTTTGGGATAGGAAAGACAAAAATCGGAATTCGCAGTTAAATATTCGCTCTCCGCATTTCCAACACCGACAACGAGCTTTTCTCGCAAAAACCTGACGGAATCGTAAGTTTCGTTGTATATTGCATCCGAATAGCCGGGGCGGGAATAGTCGTTTTGGTTTTTGGCGCTCGCAACGTTGGTGAAGGGTATCGCCGCAAAAAATACGAAAAGGAGGGTGAATAACACGAAAATCGGCAAAAACCGCTTAAGCTTAGCTTTCATAAAACCCTCCTTATAAATTTAAATATATAGAAAGTATACCACTTTGAATAAAAAAAGTCAACACGATTTTGAAAACGCAAGCTTTTGTAAATAATTATTAACATAAAAACAGCGTATTTTTTAACACGCACCCCATGATATAAAAAATGCGGAAGCTTTTAACTTCCGCATTTCGAATTATCTTTTATATCCGGGAATCTCCACGAGAGCGAGGGGTTTTACGGGCATACCCGTTGCTATTGATTTGTTTGCCGAAATACCGGTCAAAATACTCATAGCGCCGTCAACGTGCGATGCGGCTCTGTTGAAAGGATCGGGTTTATAAGCTCCGAAAAGATCTTCGAGAAGCACGGTATCACCGCCGCCGTGGCCACCCTCGCCATCAACGATGGGAACTTCGTAGCTTTCGCTAAACATAGGATAAACAGTTATCTTTTTGCCCTTGACAGCGCCCTCGATTCCGACAGGACCTTGCGCATTTACGTAGACCGATTCTATTACCTCAAGCTCTACTCTTCCCTTTGTTCCCGTCATATGAACACGGAAGCCCTCGTAGGGTGAATATGCGTTGAGAGAGTATGACATCTGCGCTCCGGATTTGTATTTTACAAGAACGTTCATCGTATCCTCTATGCTTATATTATCGCCGAATACGCTTTGGTCGCGCACGTAGCCGTCGTCTTTTTCAGCGTTGAGGTAAAGATTTTCGAGTCTTGGATTATCTTGCATAACGAGCGCAAAAGGATCGCCCTTTGCGTTTTCCGAGCCGTGAACTCTTGAATAAAATTTAGTTACGCCACGGTTTTCCGCATTTTCTCTTCCGTAAAATTTAAGGTCACCGTATGCAAAAACTTCAATAGGATAGCTTCCGAGCCAGAAATTAACGAGATCGAAATGATGAGTTGATTTATGCACGAGAAGACCGCCGCTATTTCTCTTATCTCTGTGCCAACG
>JAZRGJ010000216.1:0-4015 GCA_045644125.1 Eubacteriales bacterium
CCGCTTTATTATATAAGCCAGCAGTAATATCAGCAAGTAATTCAGGAATCTTTGTTTCAAGCTCGTCAAGAGAAACGAAGATTTTTTCTCTATTGTCACGGCGAACTAAAACGCATTGATTGTTTTCAATGTCACGTGGACCGATTTCAAGACGGAGCGGAACGCCCTTCATCTCATACTCAGCATACTTCCAGCCAGGTGAGTTATCGGAAATATCAATCTTTGCTCTTGCAAAGCTATTTACTCTTTCCATAACCTCTGTTGCCTTTTCGATAACGCCCGGCTTATGCTGAGCGCAAGGAATAACAACAACCTGGATTGGAGCAACGCTTGGCGGTAAAACAAGACCGCTGTCGTCACCGTGCGTCATAATTATCGCACCGATGATTCTCGTTGAAACGCCCCATGAGGTTTGGTGACAGTACTTCAAGGTGTTGTCCTTGTCAAGGTACTGAATTCCGAATGCTTTAGCAAAGCCGTCACCGAAGTTATGGCTTGTGCCTCCCTGGAGTGCTTTACCGTCGTGCATAAGAGCTTCAACCGTGTAGGTGGATTTTGCTCCCGCAAATTTTTCTTTCTGAGTTTTTTCGCCCTTGATTACGGGGATTCCGAGGTCGTTTTCAAAGAAATCCGCATAAAGCTTGAGCATATCAATGGTTCTTGCTTCAGCTTCTTCCGCTGTTCTGTGCATCGTGTGTCCTTCTTGCCAGAGAAATTCTCTTGAGCGGAGGAAGGGGCGAGTCGTTTTTTCCCAACGAACAACGGAGCACCACTGATTGTAAATCTTAGGCAAATCACGGTATGATTTGATTATATTTGCGTAATGCTCGCAGAAAAGCGTTTCGGAGGTGGGGCGCACGCAAAGGCGCTCGGCAAGCTTTTCGCTTCCGCCGTGGGTTACCCAAGCAACCTCGGGAGCGAAGCCTTCAACGTGTTCTTTTTCCTTGGTGAGAAGACTTTCGGGAATGAACATGGGCATATAAACGTTTTCAACGCCCGTTTCCTTGAATCTTTCGTCAAGTATTTTCTGTATATTTTCCCATATTGCGTAGCCGTAAGGGCGGATTATCATGCAGCCCTTTACGCTGGAGTAGTCAATAAGGTCGGCTTTTTTAACAATATCAGTATACCATTTCGCAAAATCCTCGTCCATAGACGTGATTTCACTTACAAGCTTCTTTCCATTTTCAGCCATTTTTTGTTTAAGTCCTTTCTTGGAAACAAATTATCAGTATAAATTATACTCTAAAATATTTTATTTGTCAAGTAAATTCGGGGGAATTATAAAGCATAGACGTTAAAATATCGGCGCAAAAACGCCCGTCTTTTGTATAAAACGCAAAAAAGTGAAAATAAAAATAATTATTTTGCAAAATCACTTGAAATAACTTTCAAAATATACTATAATAGAGGAGTATTTTGGTCGAAAAAATGCAATTTATGAATTTTAGGATTCATTTTCGTGCAAAAAGGATAAAAAATGGAAAACTTTCAGTCAATGGAAAAAGAAGAATTAAAGGCTCTCTACGCATCTTTATCAGATGGATACGAGGCTTATCGGAAGAGAGGTCTTTCGCTTGATCTTTCTCGAGGAAAACCCAACTCTTTGCAAATAGATATAAGCCAAGAGCTTCTTGACAGTCCTATGAAGCGAGAGGATTGCTTCGCCGCATCAGGTCTTGACGCAAGAAACTACGGCGAGGGGCTTCCCGAAATGAAAGCCTTCTTCTCGGAGCTTTTAGGCATTAAAAAAGAATATATTTCAATCGGAGGCAACTCGTCGCTTCAGCTTATGTACGATACTCTCACTCGAGCTATGCTTTTCGGTTTGAAAAATTCACCTCGCCCCTGGTGTATGGAAGAGGGGCGCAAATGGATTTGCGTTGTGCCGGGTTATGACAGACACTTCGGTATCACCGAGCTTTTCGGCTTTGAGCTTTTAAGCGTTAAAATGACGGAAACGGGGCCTGATATGGACGAGGTTGAGCGCCTTGTTCTCGATCCCTCGGTTAAGGGTATTTGGTGCGTTCCGAAATATTCCAACCCCACGGGCAACACTTATTCCGATGAAACGGTAAGACGAATTGCGAGCATGAAATGCGCAGCTCCCGACTTTACTGTAATGTGGGATAATGCGTATGCCGTTCACGACCTTTCCGAAGACGGCGATAAGCTTCTCAATATTTTTGACGAAGCGGAAAAATGCGGCACGCAGGACAGAGTGTTCTATTTCTCCTCAACCTCTAAAATTACGTTCCCGGGCGGCGGCGTATCCTTCATGGCTGCATCCGAATCGAATCTTGCTCATCTTAAGCCTTATATGTCGGCTCAAACCATCGGTTTTGATAAGATAAATCAGCTTCGCCACCTTAAGTTCTTCGGCAATGCCGAAAACGTAAAGCTTCACATGATGAAGCACGCAGCGTTTATCAAAGAAAAATTCGATATAACTCTTTCAACTCTCTCGACTCTTGAGGGGCTTGATATAGCAGAGTGGACCAAGCCTCGCGGCGGTTATTTCGTGTCTTTGGATATGAAAATCGGCTCTGCTAAGCGTGTTTTCGAGCTTATGAAAAATGCGGGCGTAACCCTTACCTCCGTTGGAGCAACTTATCCTTACAAGCGTGATCCCGAGGATAAGAATTTGCGCATCGCTCCCACTTACCCGTCAAACGACGAGCTTCGACTTGCTCTTGAAATCTTGGTTCTCGCAATCAAAATGGCGGCAATTGAGAAGCTTCTTGCATAATAAAAAATTTCCCCGAAAAGAATTTTGCTTTTCGGGGTATTTTCTTGACTTTTTCGGTAAAAAATGATATAATTATAAAAAAACACAGCGGAGCTTAATATGACGAAAAGTGAAGCAAAAATCAGAATAGAATACCTCACCAAGACGCTTGAATACAATTCAAAGCTCTATTACGAAAACGATGCGCCCGAAATTTCGGACTATGAATACGACGCGCTTTTCAGAGAGCTTTTGGAGCTTGAAGCGGAGTTTCCCGAATTCGATTTTCCGACCTCGCCTACGAAGCGTGTCGGCGGACGCGCGCTCGATAAATTCGAGAAGTTTGCGCATAGCGTAAAAATGGGAAGCCTGACGGACGTTTTTTCATACGAAGAGCTTGAGGGCTTCACTTCGGGAGTTGAGGAATTCCTTGGCTTTACGCCCGAGTTTTCAGTTGAGCCGAAAATCGACGGACTTTCCGTGTCGCTTATATATGAAAACGGAATTTTCGTCCGTGGAGCAACACGAGGCGACGGACTCGTCGGCGAGGACGTTACCGAAAACCTGCGCACCGTAAAATCGATACCGCTGAAGCTGAGCGAGCCCATTCCTTACCTTAACGTGCGAGGCGAGGTTTATATGCCGCGCAAGGTGTTTTACGAGCTTAACGAGGCCCGTGAAGCCGAGGGACAGCAGCTTTTCGCCAATCCTCGAAATGCGGCGGCAGGCTCTTTGCGCCAGCTCGATCCGAAGATTGCGGCTTCGAGGCGACTTGAAATATTCGTTTTCAATCTTCAGGAGGGCGAGCTTTATCTTGACGGAAAAAATCCCGAAACCCACCTTGAAACGCTTTCAAGACTTGAAGAGCTTGGATTTACCTGTCTTCCCGAAAGAGCGCTTGCAAAAGGCTTCGACGCAGCATCGGAGCACGTTCGTAAGCTTGGAGATATGCGTGACGAGCTTTCCTTTGATATGGACGGCGCCGTAATCAAGCTTAATAATTTAAATGAAAGAATAAAACTCGGCGAGGGAAGCAGCACGCCGAAATGGGCGGTTGCCTACAAATATCCGCCGGAAGAGAAGCGAACGAAGCTTCTTTCGATAGATATTCAGGTCGGAAGAACGGGTGTTCTGACTCCTGCCGCAAACCTTGCCCCCGTGCGTCTTGCGGGGACTACCGTTTCGCGTGCGACGCTTCACAACGCACAGTTTATATCCGAGCGCGATATTAGAATCGGTGATACCGTGGTGGTTCGTAAGGCGGGTGAGATTATTCCCGAGATAGTT
>JAZRGJ010000217.1:0-2748 GCA_045644125.1 Eubacteriales bacterium
TTTGCAGGTTTAAGGTTTGTAACAAGGCAGACCTTCTTGCCGATGAGATCATCAGGCTTATAGAACTTTGCAATTCCGGAAACTACCTGGCGCTTTTCATAACCGAGGTCAACGATAAGACGAAGAAGCTTTTTAGCCTTCGGCACAGGCTCGCATTCAAGAATTTCGGCAACGCGAAGCTCAACTGCCGCAAAGCTTTCAATTCCGATCTCAGCTTCGTGCTCAGGCTCGGCTATCTCTTCGTTTTCTTTAGCGAGGGCGGCTTTTTTAGCTTCAACTTCTTCAAGATATTTCTTCTCGTCAACTCTTGCGAAAAGAACGAACGCTTCGCCAAGTTCTTTTCCGGATTCAAGCGCGCCAAAGTTTTTCACGCTCTCAAAATCACTTTTATCACTTGCAAGCTGCGCAAAAATCGACTCTGCGGTTGCGGGGATATAAGGCGCAAGAAGAACCGCGCCTATTCTTATAACTTCAAGAAGATTATAAATTACGGTTGCAAGGCGAGGCATGGTTTCCTCGGATTTTGCAAGTATCCACGGGGTAGTTTCGTCTATATACTTATTCGCGCGGCGAAGAAGCGAGAAGATTTCTTCAAGAGAATCTGCTACGCGATATTCCGACATAAGCTTCGTGGATTTCTCAATAGCGGCCTTTGCCGTTGCCTTAAGCTCTGCGTCAAGCTCCGTTTCATCCGTGGGAGCGGGCACTACGCCACCGAAATATTTTTTCGTCATAGCGTGAGTTCTGCTGACAAGGTTTCCGAGATTGTTAGCAAGGTCGTTATTATATCTTGAAACAACGCTTTCGTGAGTTATCGAGCCGTCCGAGTTGTAAGGCATTTCGGAAAGAGCGTAGTAACGCACGCCGTCAATACCGAAGGTTTCTGCAAGCTCGTCTGCAAAAACAACGTTTCCTTTAGATTTCGACATTTTGTCATTAGCGAAATTAAACCAAGGATGGCCAAACACCTTTTTGGGAAGCGGAAGGCCGAGCGCCATGAGGAAAATGGGCCAATAAATCGTATGGAAACGAAGAATATCCTTGCCTATAATATGAACGTCGCAGGGCCAATTCTTCTTAAAGAGCTCGCACTGCTCGTCAAATGATTTATCGGGATCATAGCCTATTGCGGTTATATAATTGGTGAGCGCATCAAGCCATACGTAAACTACGTGCTTATCGTCAAAATCAACGGGAATTCCCCATTTGAAAGAGGTTCTTGATACGCAAAGGTCCTGAAGTCCTGCCTTGAGGAAATTATTTACCATCTCTTTTTTACGGCTTTCGGGCTCGATAAATTCGGGATTATCCTCAATGTGCTTAATAAGGCGGTCTACGTAATTCGTCATTTTGAAGAAGTAAGCTTCCTCACGAGCCTGGCTTACCTCACGTCCGCAGTCGGGGCACTTGCCGTCGACTACTTGAGTTTCCGTGAAGAAGGATTCGCAAGGAGTGCAATACCAGCCCTCGTAATATCCTTTATATATATCGCCTTGGTCGTAAAATTTCTTAAATATTTTCTGAACGCATTTCTCGTGATAAGGCTCGGTGGTTCTTATAAAGCGGTCGTATTTTACGTTAAGCTTATCCCATATAGCTTGAATTTCGCCCGCAACGTTATCTACGTATGCCTGCGGTGTGATACCTGCCTCTTTAGCAAGATTTTCTATTTTCTGCCCGTGCTCGTCAGTACCCGTGCAAAGATAAACGTCACGCCCCATGCTTCTTTGAAATCTTGCAAAGGCGTCTGCCATTATGATTTCATAAGTATTGCCGAAATGAGGCTTTCTTGATGCGTAGGCGATGGCGGTTGTTACGTAAAATTTTTCCATGTGCTAACTCCTTAAAGATAATCGCGGCGAGCTAATGGAACTCGCGCGTATTCTAATATATAATTTTACCATAATTTTAGCTTAATTGCAATATTTTTCAGAATTTTTAATGAAAGATTTGAGAGTTTATTCATGAATATTGACATTCGCCTAAAAAGATGTTAAAATATATGATGGTATATTATTTAAAATATTTTAAAGGAGCGCTGTATGAGAGAATATTTTCCAAGACTTCTTGGCAATAACGATACGAAAAAACGCTTGTGCGGCGCAATTCTTAAAAATACTCTTCCCCACGCATTTTTAGTCGTCGGCGCATACGGCTCAGGTAAAAAAACTCTTGCCGTGGAGCTTACCGCCGCGCTTAACTGCGAGAATAAATTCAACGAGAATTTCACGCTTCCCTGCCACGAGTGCAACACTTGCAGAAGAATAAGAGAAAATCTTTTTGCCGATTTGCATTTTATAAAGCGCGACTCCAAAAAAATGTCTATCGGAGTTGAAGAAATCCACAAAATGCGCGACGATATGATACTTTCCGCAAATGAATCCGAATTCAGAATTTACGTGATAGAGGAAGCGGAAAAAATCACGCCGCAGGCGCAAAACGCAATGCTTACGATTCTTGAAGAGCCGCCGGCAGGCGTTGTTATCATGCTTCTTGCGAGCGAAGCGGATAAGATTTTAACGACTATCAAAAGCCGCGCTCAAAGCATAGCTATGCAAAGATTTTCAAAAACGGAGCTTTTGGGCTATTTGAAAAACAAAAGCGACAAGGCTCGGGCAATGGATCATCTTGAAAGCGCTCTTGCAATCGAGCCGTCACATATGATGTGTAACGTATATAAGATGAGATGGAGCAAGTAAGCGCATCTTAACGAATGGTACGGCTTCTGAATAATCTGTAGCAAACCAA
>JAZRGJ010000218.1:0-2276 GCA_045644125.1 Eubacteriales bacterium
TTCAACGCTGGACTCTACAAATAAATCTATGGAGGTTTTCGGCAGGAGATGGCAGGATTATATAAGTCGAATTGAAAAAAACTGGCGGCATCTTGTAACAGATGAAGATACCGTAGTTATCCCCGGTGACATTTCTTGGGCACTTTCTCTTGAAGAATCTCTTTCGGATATGAAATTTATCGACGCTCTGCCCGGAAAAAAGCTTCTTGGAAAGGGCAACCACGATTTCTGGTGGTCAACTATGAAAAAGCACGAGGCTTTCTTTGAGAAAAACGGAATTACTACGATTTCATTTTTATATAACAACGCTCACATCGTTGGAGATTATATTTTGGCCGGTACTCGCGGCTGGTACAACGACGAGGATGCTACAAATGCTCCCGATAATACAGATTTTGCAAAGTTGACTAATCGTGAAGCAGTAAGACTAAAAATGAGTCTTGATGCAGCGAAGAAGCTAAAAGAAGAAAATCCCGAAAAGGAGATAATCGCCTTTATGCACTTCCCTCCATTCTGGAACGGAAAAGAATCGGGTAATTTATGTGATATTTTGAAGTCATACGGCGTGGGGAGAGTTTATTTCGGGCATATTCACGGAAGCTATACTATTCCGCCCGTTATGGAGCATGATGGACTCCAGATGCACATTGTTTCCGCAGATTATCTCGAATTTATCCCAAAAATCGTAAAATAAATCAAAATATGCAAATAATATTTGCGATTTTGCTTGACAAATCTACTTTTTTATTGTAAAATAGTATGGCTAATTTGAAAAATAATTAAATTTATAAATAAAATAAAACATTTTTTCGGAGGAAAATACATGAGCCTTATTAAAAAGGAGCTTACAGAAAAGTCCGGTTTCACAATCGAGTTTTCCGTAAGTAAAGAAGTTTACGACAAAGCAGAAATGGAAGCTTACAGAAAGAACGTTAAGACTATCAACGTTCCCGGCTTCAGAAAGGGCAAGGCACCCAAGGCTATTATCGAGCGTATGTACGGTAAGGGCATCTGGTTTGAGGATGCTATCAACGCTTGCATTCCCGAGGCATTTGAGGAAGCAGTTCGCGAGGCAGAGCTCAACATCGTTGGCCAGCCCGTATTCGACGTTGTTTCCACAGAGGGTGACATCGTGCTTAAGGCAGAGGGTTACGTAAAGCCCACTCTTGAGATCAAGGATTACAAGGGTATCAAGGTAGAAAAGAACGTAGAAGCAGCTACAGACGAAGCAGTTGATGCTGAAATCGAAGCTACAAGAAAGAGAAACGCAAGAACCGTTGAGGTTACTGACAGAGCATCCGCTATGGGTGATATCGCTAACATCGATTACGAAGGCTTCGTTGACGGAGTTGCATTCGATGGCGGCAAGGGCGAGGGCCACGATCTTAAGCTTGGCTCCGGCTCCTTCATTCCCGGCTTCGAGGAGCAGGTTGCAGGTCACAACGTAGGTGATGAATTTGACGTTAACGTTACCTTCCCCACCGAGTACCACGCAAGCGAGCTTGCAGGTAAGGCTGCAACATTCAAGACAAAGCTCAACTCCCTTAAGTTCGAGGAGCTTCCCGCACTTGATGACGAGTTTGCAAAGGACGTTTCCGAATTTGACACTCTTGCTGAATATAAGGCAGACGTTAAGGCTAAAATTGAAAAGAGAAATGAAGACAAGGCTGAATCCGAGGTTGGAAACGCTCTTGCTCTCGCTCTTATGGAAAAGCTTGAAGGCGAGATCCCTGCTCCTATGTTTGATGCAGAGGTTGAAAACATGGTTCGTGACTACGATGCAAGACTTCGCCAGAACGGACTTGACCTTGGCACATACTTCAAGTATACAGGTCTTACTCTCGAGACTCTCAGAGAGCAGATGCGTCCCCAGGCTGAGCAGCAGGTTAAGGTAAGACTCGCTCTTGAAAGAATCGCAGAGCTTGAGGCACTTACAGTTTCCGATGAGGAGATCGAGGCTGAATACACCAACATCTCCAACGCTTATAACGTTCCCCTTGAGGAAGTTAAGAAGATGATCCTCGCTGATGATCTTAAGGCTGATATTCTCGTTGGCAACGCTATGAAGTTCGTTCGCGAGAACGCAAAGATTGGCAAGGCTAAGAAGGCTGCTGCCAAGAAGACAACAACTAAGGCTGCAAAGGCTGAAAAGGAAGAAGCTCCCGCAGAGGAGAAGAAGCCTGCAAGAAAGCCCAGAGCTAAGAAGACCACAGAGTCTGCAGAATAATTGATTTTTGAAAATAGCCGACAGTTTCATAAAAGACTGTCGGCTAAAC
>JAZRGJ010000219.1:0-2342 GCA_045644125.1 Eubacteriales bacterium
AGCCACCGGCAAGCGAGAGCGCAAACGGCAAAAAAAAGCTTGCGATCGATACGGAAAAATATCCGATAAAAGTGCCGATAATTTCAATTACGCCGGTAAGGCTTGCATATAAAAAGGTTTTTCTCGGGCGAACTCCCGCGCTTATCATAGGAGAGATTATAACCATTCCCTCGGGTATATTTTGCAAAGCAATTCCAAAAGCAAGAGTTAACGCCCCTGCCGTGTCGCCCGTTCCGAATCCGACGCCTGCGGCAATTCCCTCCGGCAGATTATGAATGGCAATCGCAAGGGTGAAAAGAAAAACCTTATTTAGCTTTTCACACTCTACCCGCCCTCTTCTTTTTTCAATCCGAGCCACAAGCTTCTCCAAAAGGAAAATAATCAAAGCTCCAACTAAAATACCGAGAACGGAAATCAAAAGCGCCGCCGGCCCTTCAAATTCAAGCGACGGAAGAATAAGCCCGTTTATCGAAGCAATCAGCATAACGCCGCCAGCAAAGGCAAGAACCGTGTCGCTGAATTTTCGTGAGAGGTCCTTAAAAAGAAAGCCTACCAAAGCTCCGAATATCGTAGCGCCTCCGACACCTAACGCCGTTAAAAAAACAATATACAATTTTAAACTCCAAAGACCTTTAGGTCTTAATAATCAGTTTATGAAAAGGCGAAAAAAGAGCCACAGCGCAAAAAAAGAGAGGGTGAATCCTATCTTTTGAAACACACTCTCTTTTAATTAAGTCTTAACTTTTATTTAACGCTTTTTCTGAAAACGAGAGGACTCGTTTCCATATACTGCTTGAATATTTTATGGAAGTAATTGGGGTTGCAAAATCCCGTGCTTTCGGCAATTTCCGCCATCGGAAGCTCCGTTTCGGAAAGAAGCTGCATCGCGCGGTTTATTCTCAAGCCGTTTATGTATTCAATCGGAGTTTTTCCTATACTGTCCTTGAACATTTTAGTGAAATAATCCGCTGAAACGCCAATCATTTCGGAAAGCTTTTCAATATAGATCTTCTTGCAATAATTTTCCGTTATATAATCCATAACGGGCCTGAGCCTTAAAACGTTATGATAAATCATTTTATCCGACTCGTCCTTTGAGCCGCAATAGTAGCGCAAAAGCGAGGTCATAAGAAGATAGATATTAGCTCTTATGGGAAGCTTATAGCAAACGTGTTTGGAAACGTTTTCCTCGTGGCAATCGGAAATGCATCTGTCAAGAGATGCGTAAACGGGAGAATTATCTTTAAAATGCGCAATTTTACTTTTAGACTGAAGATAGAACATATAGAAAATTTCTGCATCAAAGTTTTCCATATTCTCCTCGATTATGGAATTTTTGAATATAATACCGCGCACGGAAGCTTTGGGCGTTTTTGCGTCAATGCTGAAAATCATAGTCGGCGGCACGAAAACAATATCACCCTCAGCGGCATCGAAGCGCTCCGTTCCGACGACGAGCGACACCTCGCCCGAAATTATCTTCACGATCTCCATAGCATCGGTATGAAAGCGAGCTCTTACAAGCTTATCGCTACCGTTTTTTGAGTATATTTCAAAAGGACTTTTCATAAGCACTCCTAATCAATAAAATGTCGCAAGCTCTTGGATGGGCTTTTCTGCCTTTGAAATTTTACTAACCGTAAGAACGGGGCCGGGAGCTTGATAGAGCTTTGAGTATTCTTCGGTAAGCTTTCCCTCAACCGTAACCCAGTCACGTGTTTTGAGATTCAATTTTCCCATTCCCTTTGCGACAACGCCACGGTAAGCAATATCGGCTTCGCAGCAAGTCATAATATGGCGGCCTATCGCATAATGTCCGCCCGGCAAGCTCTTATCAAGAGCAACGATTCCTTTAAAACGAACGGTTTTTCCGTTGTATTTTGAAAATTCTTCGCTCATATCACGGTAAAAGATGGCAAAATCCTCGTCTTTTATCTCGATTACGGGCGCATTTATATCAAAAGGAAGCGGATCTTCAATATTATCAAACTCTATTTCGCCATCAAGATTTTCATAGCAAATCGTCGCCTTACGGGAAACGCCGCGAACGATTTTGTGGAGAGCGAGCCTGTCCGTATCCTCTTTTACACGGTTGAAAACTACCATTTCCGCGCTCGAAAGCTTATCAACCATTTGCTGACGCATATTTGCGTTGTAATTCAAGGCGGTCGTTGAATCAACTATCGCAATTTCCTGATATACCATAAAGTTTTCGGGAAGAGCATTATAGAAGTTATCAAGAGTCCACATACCGTTGTATTCCACAACGACAATATCCGCACCTGCCCTCTTCTGCATAGCAGAAAGACGGTCGGGCGTTATGCGTTGAGGGTCGTCAAACG
>JAZRGJ010000220.1:0-2308 GCA_045644125.1 Eubacteriales bacterium
CTTAAGCTCGTAATCAAGCGAAGCGTAGCCTTTCGAGCGGCTCTTAAGCGCATCAAAGAAATCATAAATAATTTCATTCAAAGGAAGCTCGTAATGAATTTCCGCTCTTTCGGTATCAATATATTTCATATCAACGAAAATACCGCGTCTGTCTTGGCAAAGATCCATAATTCCGCCGATATATTCCGAGGGAGTTATAATGCTGGCCTTCATAATAGGCTCATAAGCCTTCTGAATTTCATCAAGAGTCGGGAATGCCGACGGGTTGTCTATATGAATGGTTTCGCCTGAGCGAAGCTCAACCTTATAAATAACGGACGGCGCCGTTGTGATAAGGTCAAGATTAAATTCTCTTTCAAGTCGCTCTTCGATAATTTCCATATGAAGAAGTCCTAAAAATCCGCAGCGGAATCCAAATCCGAGCGCAACCGATGTTTCAGGCTCGAAAACCAAAGAAGCGTCATTAAGCTGAAGCTTTTCAAGAGCTTCACGAAGATCGCCGTAACGCGCTCCGTCAGCAGGATAAATACCGGAATAAACCATCGGATGAACGTCACGGAAGCCGGGGAGCGGCTCGCTTGCGGGATTATCCGCAAGGGTTATCGTATCGCCGACTCTCGTTTCACCGACCGTTTTTATGGAAGCTGTGATATATCCAACCTCGCCGGGAGTTAAAGCTTCGCAGCTTTTAAGTCCAAACGGCTCCATCGTTCCAACCTCAACGACTTCAAATTCTGCGCCGAGCGCCATAAGCCTGATTTTATCACCGGCCTTTAATGCGCCGTCGAAAACTCTTATATAAACCACGACGCCGAGATAGGAATCGTAATGCGAGTCAAAAATCAACGCTTTGAGAGGAGCGTTAACGTCGCCCTTAGGTGCAGGGATATGAGTTACAACCTTTTCAAGAACGTCCTCGATATTAAGGCCGCATTTTGCGGAAATTGCGGGTGAATCATCCGCAGGAATACCTATAATATCTTCAATTTCACGGCGTGTTCCCTCAACGTCCGAGGAAGCAAGGTCGATTTTATTGATTACGGGCAGAATCTCAAGGTCGTTATCGATTGCGAGATATGCGTTGGCAAGAGTCTGCGCTTCAACGCCCTGCGTTGAGTCAACGACGAGCAAAGCGCCCTCGCAAGCCTTAAGCGAGCGAGAAACCTCGTAGCCAAAGTCAACGTGACCGGGAGTATCAATAAGATTGAAAATATAATCCTCTCCGTCCGACGCTGTGTAGTTAAGCCTTACTGCGCGCGCCTTGATGGTAATTCCACGCTCACGCTCAAGCTCCATATTATCGAGAATCTGCTCCTCCATATCACGAACGGCAACGGTTCTCGTCTTTTCGAGAAGTCTGTCGGCAAGTGTCGATTTACCGTGGTCGATATGGGCGATTATTGAAAAATTTCTTATATGCTTCTGTTTATCTGTCACTTTAAATATCCGCTAACTTTCTTGCTCTTTCTGCGTATTCGGCGCATTTCTTATCAAGTAACGCCTTATCGCTGTCATGAGCTAGTATATAAATTTTAATCTTCGGCTCTGTTCCCGAGGGGCGCACGATTACTTTATCTTTAGTTTCAAGAACATAGTTAAGAACGTCGGATATAGGCTCGCCGAGCGGAGATACGTTACCGCTTGCAATATCCTTAACCGAGCCCGTTTTGTAATCGATGATAGTTTCTACGCGTGTGTCACCGAAAGTCGTGGGGGGATCGAGGCGAAGCGAAGACATAACTTTCTTTCGTCTTTCGATTCCGTCAAGGCCCTCCATATAAATATCTATAGTCTTTTCGGCATAGAAGCCGTATTTTTTATAAAGTTTATCAAGCGCATCTGAGAGCGTAAGACCGAGCTTTTTATAGTAAGCCGTCATTTCAAGAATTGACATTGATGCGCCAACGGCATCCTTATCTCTTGCGTAAGTGCCGAGAAGATAGCCGTAGCTTTCCTCAAATCCGAGAAGGAAGCCGTCTTCTTCTCCACGCTCTTCATATTTTTTGATCACTTCGCCAATGAACTTAAATCCGGTAAGGACGGAGTGAATAACTATGCCGTTTTCTTCGGCAATTTTATTAGCCATCTCGGTTGAAACGATGCTCTTAACACAGTATGCGTTATCGGTAAGCGTTCCGAGCGCCTTTTTCTGTGAAATTACGTAATCAAGAAGCAAAGCGCCCATTTGATTTCCCGAAATCGTTGCAAAGCTTCCGTCCGACGTTCTGGTTACAACGCCAACTCTGTCAGAGTCGGGGTCGGTTGCGATTACAAGGTCGGAGCCCACTTCGTTTGCAATCTTAATTCC
>JAZRGJ010000221.1:0-4470 GCA_045644125.1 Eubacteriales bacterium
AAGTTTTAAAAATTGAGCTACCCTCTTAATACTTTTGCGAACGCAAAAGCATTTCAAGCTCGCATGCGAGCATTTCAAGAAACGCAGAGTGTTTCACGTTCCATTTCACAACCACCTCTTGCATTTTAAATATTTTAGTGCTATAATAAGCTCAACGTATTTTAGCGCGATCGCGCAATATGCGCACATTTTGATTCCAGCCAAAGATTAAAGGAGCTTCACTATGAAAAAGAAACTCGGCTTATTGCTTCTTTTGCTTATCATGGCGATAAGCATTTTCACGCTTTCCGCCTGCGGCGTAAGCAACGACGGTGACGACGGTACGTCGGAATGTCGCCACCGTGATAAAGACAATGACGGAGTTTGCGACAAATGCGACCTTAAGATAATTTATTCAGAAGGGCTCGCTTATGAACTTGTAAATAATGAGTATTATAAAGTTGTAGGCATCGGAACTTGCCAAGACACAGAGCTTTATATCCCAAAAACTTATAACAATCTTCCTGTTAAAGAAATCGATAATTCTGCGTTCAATTTTTGCTACAGCCTAACGAGCGTTACGATACCCGATAGCATCACAAGCATCGGCGAGAGTGCGTTCTATAATTGCGCAAGCCTTACGAGCATTACAGTTGATAAAAACAATGCTTATTATAAGGATATAGATGGCAATCTTTATTCAAAAAACGGTAAAACCTTAATTCGATATGCTATAGGAAAAAACGATACAAGTTTTAATATCCCTCAAGGCGTCACAAGCATCGGCGATTATGCGTTCTTATGCTCCACAAGCCTAACGAGCGTTGAAATGCCGAATAGTGTCACAAGCATTGGCGATTGGGCGTTCTTAAGCTGCAAGAGCCTTACTAGTATAACAATTCCGGATAGCGTCACAAGAATCGGCGATTATGCGTTCTCGTCTTGCACAAACCTTACGAGTATTGAAATACCGAATAGTGTCACAAGCATCGGATCTTCTGCGTTCGAGGTTTGCCATCGTCTAACGAACGTTACAATTCCTAACAGCGTCACAAGCATCGGCAAGAGTGCGTTCAATTATTGCATAAACCTTGTGAGCGTCGAAATTCCGAATAGTGTCACAAGTATCGGCGATGAAGCGTTCAACTGTTGCGTCAAGCTTGTTGAAGTTATAAATAAATCAAGCCTTAATATCACAACAACTTCTTATGGCTTATCTGCGCTGACAGTTCACAGCGGCGACACTGAAACAGCTAATAAAGACGGATATCTTTTCTACACGTTTGAGGGTGTTAACTATTTACTTGGATATTTAGGAGAAGATAAAGATTTAACTCTTCCTGAAAACTATAACGGAGAAAATTACGAGATTTATAACTATGCTTTCGCTCGTGATGATATAACAAGCGTCGCAATCTCAAATGGTGTCACAAGCATCGGCAATTATGCGTTCTATGATTGCGACAGCCTTGCGAGCATAACAATTTCTAACAGCGTCACAAGCATCGGCAATTATGCGTTCTATGATTGCGATAACCTTACGAGCATAACTTTTGCCGACACTTCAACTTGGTACAGAACGATCGGCGAAAGTGATTGGAACAATAAAACGAACGGAACGCAAACCGACGTTTCCGCACCAACTAATAATGACGATTACTTTATATCGGCTTATCACGACTACTATTGGTACAAAAAGTAAATAAAAACTCAAACAAAATTAAAATTTAATCTCAAAAGCAAAAAAGAGGGAACGTTACGGGGAAATTTATCCGTTTCGTTCTCTCTTTTTCTGTCTGTGAAGTTTTTGCTGACGCAAAAGTGAAGTTGTGTTATGCGCAGTGAAGTTGCTCACTAAAGCTCGCAGTGAAGTTAAGTTTTCCCATCATTTCGCCGCAAGGCGAAACTTCACTCACGAAGTGAACTTCACTATTGAAGATAACTTCACTTGCCCGAAGGGCAAACTTAGTTTTAGCGTGGAAATATGCTAATCCTCAATCTTTCCTGCGTCCGGGTATCTTCCGTATTCGTGAAAGCCGTCAACGTTTCCGCGGCACATAGCGGTGAAAATTCTGTGCTTTAATCCTTTGTTATTTTTTTCAAGCTCCGCAAGCAAGTTTTTCATATTCTCCCTCTCCGTTGCGTGATCTTCGGGGCAGGGATTTTTTGCTATAGGGAGAGCGCGCTTTCTTACGAAGTACAAAACGTCCTTCTCCTGCGCATAAATAAGCGGACGAATTAGGGTGATTTTTCTGTTTGAAAGGTAGGATTTCGGTGAAAAGCAACCGATTCTTCCCTCGAAGAAAAGATTCATCATAAAGGTTTCAACAGCATCGTCGTAGTGATGCCCGAGAGCAACCTTGTTGCAGCCTGCCGCTTGCGCCTCCGCATGAAGCGAGCCGCGGCGCATTTTTGCGCAAAGAGAGCAGGGATTGGGCTCACGTCTGACATCGAAAACTATCTTCGCAATATCGGTTTTGATAACTCTGTATTCTACCTTGATTCTTTTGCAAAACTCACGTATTTCCGAAAAATCTGCCTCGGGGAAACCCATATCAACCGTGATTGCGACGATTTCGTATTTCTTCGGATAGAAGCGGCGCATATGGGCTAGCACCTCAAGAAGCACAAGAGAGTCCTTGCCGCCGGAAACTCCGACCGCAATTCTATCTCCGTCGTCTATTAAGTTGTAGTCGTCAACAGCTCGTCTTACGAAGCTTGCGAGTCTTTTCATTTCATTCATAATCAAAACTTTCCGTCTTTGCGTATAATGTTATAAAACGATTTTGGAGGATTTTATGAGTATAAAGGTATACATAGACCAAGGCCACAACCCATCGGGATTTAACACGGGTGCGGAGGGAAGCGGCTTTTTTGAGCAAGATATAACCTACGACATAGGTGTTAGGCTCTACGATTATTTTGCCGGAAATCCGGAGTTTGAGCCTCGTCTTTCACGCCCCACCCCCGAAACGATTCTCGGCACGAATAACTCTTCAAGCCTTACGGCAAGAGTGCGAGAGGCAAATTCTTGGGGAGCTGATATATTTATCTCGCTCCATACCAACGCATCAAATAACCCCGAAGCCACGGGAACGGAAGTTCTCGTTTATCGCGCTTCGGGAAGAGCGTATCGGCTTGCCGAGAATATTTTAAGGGAATTAACCAATATAACGGGGCTCAGAAGCCGTGGGGTTATAGCGCGGCCGGGGCTTTACGTTTTAAGGCGCACCAATATGCCGGCGGTCCTGGTTGAGATGGGATTTATAAGCAATGAAAACGATGCCGAGCTTATGGTGTATTCTCCCAATCTCTTTGCGCTCGGCATCTATAGGGGTGTTCTCGATTATTACGGACTTCGTTGATTACTTAAGACGAAGCTCGTCAATCAAAAGATAGTCTTCGCTTGCGGCGGCGGAGCTTACGTTAAATTCGTGCGTTGCGCCGCATTTTTCGCAATAAACCTGTATACCCGTGTCGCAAAATCGAAGATCGTAGTCGTTTGAGTGGCAGGGGCAATCTATCTTGCCCTCGTCCTCAAGCGTCTTAACGAGGAATCTTATAGCGTCGTAAACCGTCGGGTCGGGAAGAACGTCCTCTTCGTTTACGTCCACAGGCTGAATATCCTTGAGGTTCTCTGCTTCAAGCTCTGTAAGCAGCTTTTCAAGCTCGCCTGCGGTGCGCTCGTTTTCCTTATCAACAGCCTCTTTTTCGCCGATAAAGCAAATGTCCATATTGGCGTAAGGGCAAGCGAGAAGGAAAATATCTCGACCGAAGAATATATTTTGAGAAACTACGTAATTGTGGTTGCTTTTGCAAAAAACGCAAGGTACGGACAAGCGTATTTTCTTGTCGTTAGTTATGTTAACGTCAAGGTGTGAATTTCCGCAAGAGCATTTAAGCCTTAACATATTTGCGGCAAGCGCAAATTTTCCAACGAAGCCGATAACCGTCGTTCCGCAATCGGGGCAACGGTAGGCAATGTGTGTCTGTCCGGGGTTTGCTATCATTTTTTTACCTCTCTGATAATCGAAGAAGAAATTTTCTCGCTGGTTTCTTTTCCCGCCGTAAGAGTAACGAGCTCCTCAGCGAAAAGAAGCGCCGCGCCCATTCCCCTTGCGGTAGTGATATTTCCGTCCGTAACGCAAGGCTCGTCGGAGATTTTTGCCCCCAAAAGCTCGTTTTCAAAGCCGGGGTAGCAACAAGCGAGCTTTCCTTTAAGAAGTCCTCGGTGTCCGAGTATCATGGGAGCTGCGCAAATAGCGGCAAGTTTTCCGCCCTTTTCGTTCACGGCAGCTATAACTTTGTCGGTAAATTCGCTTTCGTCAAGATTTTTAGCTCCGGGCATACCGCCGGGGAAAATTGCGAAATCAAGCTCGTTTAAGTTAAGCTCGCTTTTCGCTAAATCGGCAATAACCGTAATTCCGTGAGCGCCCGTTACGGCGAGATTTTCACCGATCGAAACGGTTTTTACGTCTGCTCCGGCGCGCC
>JAZRGJ010000222.1:0-6275 GCA_045644125.1 Eubacteriales bacterium
TGGCCCGTGGGCATCTCGACCTCTGCACCCTGAGTGGTGAAGTGTGGAGCATATCAAATTTCGTTGTGGGGAACGCGTCGAAATTTTAGATTTTGTTATAGCGTGCGGAGTTCGAATACCGCCGAAAAACAGGCGGTATCCTGCGTTATTCGTCGTGTCGTCCGACGAATAGCAGATTCTCCCAATAATTCACCTCGAGCAACACCTCGAATGAGGTGTCTTTTTTTGTCGTGGTGGCCCGTGGGCAGAAACTTGCGCCGCAATGAAGAGAATGTGAGTTGCGGAGTTCCGAGTCGCTTATTTAAATTTTAAATTTAAAGATGTAAGTCAATATAGTTCAACTTTAGCACAAAAATGCTCCTTGAAAAAATCAAAAACAGTGCTATAATGAAATTAAAACAGTCGCATGCGACTTTAATTTGGAGGTTTTATGTCAGATAAGAATCTTGATGCTTTTAAAGAAAATCACGAAAAGGTGGTAATTGACACCACGAAAAAGCTTCGTATCGGTATAATAGGTACCGGTTGGATTGCAGATTCGCATATCCGGTCCTACAAGAAGCAGCCCGACGTTGAAATAGTTGCAGGCGCAGATATTGTACCCGGAAAAGCAGAAGCTTTCTTTGAAAAGCACGGTATGTCCGGAATTAAGTGCTACGAAAGCGGCGAGGCTATGGTAAACGATAAGTCCTTGAAGCTTGACGCTGTTTCGATTTGTACATACAACCGCCAGCATGCGCCTTGCGCCATTCAGGCGCTCAACGCAGGACTTCACGTTCTTCTTGAAAAGCCCTTCACCGTTACTACGGAAGAAGCTGTTGAGGTTATGAGAGCTGAAAAGGCAAGCGGAAAGATTCTTTCAATAGGCTTCCAGCCCAGACTTGACGAGAACATGAAGCTCGTTAAAAGAGTTGTTGAGTCGGGCGTTCTCGGTAAGGTTTACTACGTTCAGACGGGCGGCGGCAGACGTCGCGGTATTCCCACTCCTTTCGGAACAACGTTTATCGAAGATAAAACCGCAGGCCTTGGCGCACTTGCGGATATTGGATGCTATTCACTCGATATGGTACTTAACGCGCTCGGTTATCCGAAGCCTCTCACCGTTTCGGGCTATAAGTCGGCATATTTCGGAACTGATCCGAACTACTGCAATTACGTTGCGACAGGACATCCCGAATACGCAAAGAAATTCGAGGTTGACGATTTTGCGGCAGCTTTCATTCGTCTTGAGGGCGAGCTCGTTATCGACTTCCGTATTGCTTGGGCAATGAACTGTGACACCCCCGGCGATACCATAATTTTCGGTACTAAGGGCGGACTTCGTATTCCTTCAACAGAATGTTGGAACGGCTCTATCGGCGGCGACCTTACCATTTATCACGAGGTTGCGGGAAGCCAGGTTGAAACCAAGATTCCCATGATTGTGGAAAAACCCGACGCGCCCTCTAACTTCGACAAGAAGATTCGTTCTTTCGTTGACGCTTGCAAAAACGGTGACATGGCTCCCGTTCCCTCAAGCCAGATAATCTATAACCAGGCAATTCTCGACTCGATCGCAAAATCCTCCGACCTCGGTCGTGAAGTTGAAGTTGTGATTCCCGAAGTATGAGGTGACGCTTATGAAAAAATTTAACCTCGGTTTGCAGCTCTATTCCGTAAGAGACGCTATGGCTTCCGATTTTGAAGGAACTCTTAAGGCGGTTTCCGAAATCGGATATAAATACGTTGAATTTGCAGGATATTTTAATAAGAGCGCAAAGGAAATCAAGGGGCTTCTTGAAAAGTACGGACTCAAGTGCGAGTCGGTTCACCAGACGCTTTCGGTAAACGACGACGAAAAGGTGAAAGCGGAGATAGAATTCCTCAAAGAGCTTGGCGTAAAATACGTATTCATACCTTGGTATGAAAAAACGAAGCTTGCCGGTAGCGAGGCATGGGGCGAAACTCTTGCAAACTTCAAGAAAATGTCCGCGCTTCTTCGTGAGGCGGGCATGACTCTCGGCTACCACAACCACGATTTTGAGTTTGCTCGCCACGACGGCAAATTCTTGCACGACCATATCTTTGACGAAATCGGAATTGAAAATATTATCCCCGAGCTTGACACTTGCTGGGTTCGCTACGCAGGCCTTGATCCCGCGGCAAAAATACGTGAGTTTTCGGGCAACGTTCCCGTAGTTCACCTTAAGGACTTCTCTTGTAAAAAGCTTGCGTCCGGCCCCGTTTACGACCTTATCGGCGGAGCCAGCGCTTCGAGCGCGGATAACGAATTCAAATACCGCCCGGTAGGCCGCGGTATGCAGAATTTTGACGAGATTCTTGCCGCTTGCGAAGAGTCGGGAACGGAAACCGTTATCGTCGAGCAGGATTCGTGCTACGAAGAGGGTGAGCTTCCCGCAGTGAAGGCTTCTTGCGAATACTTGAAATCAAGATACGGACTTTAATTTTAACCGAATAGCTGCGAGAGCGCGCGGATTTTTCCGGCGCTCTCGTTTTTTATCAAAAAGTTTACAAAAAATTTAAAATTATATTTTTTCAAGCGTAATATTGAAAATTATTGTATATATTTAATAAAAATTAAAAACAAAATTTTGTTTATTTGCCTATAGGCATTTCCTGTCTTTTATGATATAATATAATAAAAAATAAAACAAAAAGGAAAAGTTCAATGAAAAAGTTCAGCAAAATTCTCATTTTCGCGCTCTCACTCGTGATTGCGCTGAGTGCTTTTGCATTTGCTTCGAGCGCTAATTCTTCTCCGTTTCTCGTAGAAGGTCTTTATCGCGACAGTTGGGAAGAAGCTATTGAAAACGCTTACATAAAGGGCGACAGAGTTGTTCCTGTCGAGCTTCTCTCTGATTACGAGGCGAATGGCGAGAGCGTTGAGATCACCGAATCCGTGGTGATTTCACTTAACGGTCACACTCTGAAATTCGATTCGGCAACTCCTCTTTTCACCGTTTCGGGAGAGGATGCTACTCTTACCATAATGGGCCCCGGTACGATATACGCATCGGGCACTCTCGTCGAGGTTAAGAGCGGCGCTCTCGTTTTCGATTCAACGAGCGCGCTTAATATAGTTTCCGAAGGAGACGGCAGCGTTGCCGCTATCGGTACGGAAAAGAAGTCTTTTGCAAGCGTTAAGGGCGCGCTCGGATTCGTATCTGCAAGCGCAAGCCTTTTCGACGTTAAAGCAAACTCCGAATTTAACATCGCAGACGGAAACTCGATAACTGCGGCATCTTCGGCTTCTTCGTCCGTCGCTATCGCTACGCTCGGCGCTAACTCACGCGCTAACGTAAACGGCGCAACCCTTGCAAACTCCGGCGGTACTATTTTCAAAATAGGCGATGATACAGAGCTTGGCGCTCCCGCTGTTATAAACTGCGAGAATGCGTTCCTCGTATCCGATTCCGCAATCTACGGCTCTATCGTTGAAGCCGGCGCAAACTATGCTGACGTGAACGTTAAATTTTCCGAGATTCTCGCTTCCGGCGGAGCGTTCACTGCGGATAATACCATTCTTGAGTTTGACGGAGAGGCTGCAGATAAGGTTTACGCAAAGCCCAAGCTTAACGTGAACTTTACCGTAAGCGCTTATAACGTTGCTGAAACTCAGAACGCTAACGCAAGCCTTTTCAACGGTAACGTTACCGCTATCGTAACCTCTTCTGAGCTTTGGATTTCATCTTCTTCCTCTATATCTATAAACACTCGCCTTTGGGACGGCGAATGTGGCGTGCTCATTAAGAAGGGAACGAAAATAACCGCAACGTCCTCCGCTGTCGCTTCCGAAACCGAGCTTCCCATTGAGGATGCTGACGGCGTTCTCTGCTATTTTAATCCCGAAAGCAAAACCAACAAGAACTTTTCCATAGAAATTATAGATGGCGAATCCTGCGGATTGCATAAAACCTCCGACGTCGACGACAATAACGGAATCTTAACCTACTATTTGGTAACGAATGAGACTCTTCCTTTCATTGACGAAACTTACAGCTCCAACTTCAGTAACGGCAAAAACCCCACCTCCAACGCTATTACATCGTCCTACGGTGAGATAACGATAGAAACTATGACCGGCAAAGACGGTGAAAACCAATTCTTCAAGTGGGAGTACGATACAAGCAAAAACGATAAGTTCTCTTTCGCTTCCGGTAACTCCTACATTGAGCTTGACGCCGGTTCGGGCGGCGCTAACCGTTCGTTTGACTCTTTGGGACTTAACGAGTTTATAACCTGGGACTTCGATATAGCAACCTCGAACGGAACGTATTCCTACGCAGGCCTTAAGATGTTCGTAAGAGAAAGGGGTTCAAGCTACGCTTATACCGATAACTTCGCAACTATCACTAATAACACCTTTAAGGTTGGCAACGTTGCATTCCCCCTTTCCACAACACCTTATACTTGGACTCACATAACTCTCGTTCTTGAAATTGACTCAACCGGAGCTTACACGGACGAGGCAAATAAAGTATATTACCCGAATCTCGGCAATTCGATGATTCACTTCTACGCAAACGGTGACTACCAGGCATCTACTAAGATATTCAACGCGCTTATGGATACCGAAGACGGATTAAAGAAGAGCTCTGAGTTCTCCCTTGACTCCATTCGTTTCGGTATGAATAGCGGAAGCGCGGTTAACAAATCCATCTCCACTTCGTTGCTCTTTGACAACAACATACTTACTTACTATCCCAAGGGATACGAGGGTAATGTTTCCGATTTTGATTTGGAAAAATTCAATGCAGCAGCTGAAGAATTTTATCTCTATAAGAAAGCTTGCGTTGACGCTAAGCTTCCCGTTGAATTGACCTTGAGAGATTTCGTTGGCGACGTTGAAATCAATCTTAAGGATGCGCTTGTAAACAAACGCGCTATAAACCTTAAGGATGCAAACGACGTTATTTACAGAAAAGGCTATCCCGTGCCCGGCTTGGGCCCGCAGGACGATGGCGACCATCCCATTGCGGCTGTAGTTGACGGAATTAAGTACTATAATATGGACGATGCTCTCAGAGCTATCGTAGAAGGTTCTGTGGTACAGCTTTACCGCGACGTTGAAACCGTTTACAACGCAAACGTGAGCTTCACCGTTTATACTAAAAAAGCAAATGGCGGAAACTATAAGTTCAACGTAGTTTCTGACGCCTACTATCTTTCCGAAATCCGTGAGGAAGGTGTTGTAGTCGGTTATAATACCATGCTTGCAAACACGTTCATCACGGTATATTGGCATATGGATAACGAAATTCACGAGTCGAGAGTTCCTCTCGGCGTCGTTCCGAATTACGACGGTACTACCCCCGCAGCTTACTACGACAAAGACGGCAGATACATCGAGCTTGTCGGTTTCACAACACAAAAGAATTCGAACCAGCCCGAAGAAATAGCTCAGATAACGAAAGACGATCTTATCAAGGGCTACAAGATTTACTATCCCGTAATCAAAGCAAGCCGCGTTCCCGTTAAATTCCTTCACGCAAACGGCGAGCCCGTTCTTGACGCAAGCGGCAATCCTGTTGTTAAAGAAGTTCCCGTTGGAACTCCCGCAGAAGATCTTAAGTATTATTTCGACGGCTCGTCAATGCCCGTTTATGAAGTGCCCGGCAACGAATGGTATGAAAAGACCTTCTCTGCTTGGACGATCGGCGCTGACACAGTTGGATACGATCCCATAGAGGCAGATCCCGTTTACGATGGAATTCAGATAAAAGCGAGCGCATTTAAGACCAGCTTCTCTATCGTAAGACTTGTTGATTTCTCTCCCACGCTCTTCCTTACGAAGCCCGACGAAAGCGTTCTTCCCGCAAGCGAAGCTTCGAAGATCAAATTCCTCGGATTCTCCTTCGACGGTATGACAACCTTGGACGGAACGGGCAACTGGTCTAACAAGTACCTTTACGACAACGTAGTTATAGGTGACAGGGAATACTACCAGTTCAACCTTGCTACCACCTCGTACCCCACAAAGGTTACTTCTTCTACTCTTGAAGGTCTTAAGATTTTCGTTCATTATAATTATGACGGCAAACTTTACGTTCAGGAAGTTAGCATCAGCATAAGCAATTACCTTGATTCAATTTTCAAGGCTGCAAAAACCGATAATGAAAAGACGGCTGTTCTTGAAATCATGCGTCTTGTAGTTACCTACTGCGAGCTTGCAGGAAATACTGACGTAGAGGCTTACAAAGTTTGCGAAAAATACATTGCAGACAACTCCTCGTTGCTTACGAATTATAAGGAAGCAATGAACAAGATTTCCGATG
>JAZRGJ010000223.1:0-12365 GCA_045644125.1 Eubacteriales bacterium
GGTGTCAAGGATTTTTCTTACAGTGTCAACCTCGAAAAGATTGTCAACGCCCTGCATAACGCAAGCAAGACGCTCAAGGCCCATGCCCGTGTCAATGTTTTTCTGCTTAAGCTCGGTATAATTGCCGTTGCCGTCGTTATCAAACTGAGAGAAAACGTTGTTCCAGATTTCCATGAATCTGTCGCAGTCGCATCCGGGTTTGCAATCGGGCGAGCCGCAGCCGTACTTCAAGCCTCTGTCAAAATATATCTCGGAGCAGGGGCCGCAAGGACCTGAGCCGTGCTCCCAGAAGTTGTCGGCTTTGCCGAGTCTTACTATATGTTCTTCCTTTACGCCAATATCGTTTTTCCAGATATTGAAAGCCTCTTCGTCATTTTCGTAGATTGAGGGCCAAAGAAGATCTTCGGGAATTTCGATTGTTTTGGTTAAAAATTCCCATGCCCATGCAATAGCCTCGTTTTTGAAGTAATCTCCAAAAGAGAAGTTGCCGAACATCTCGAAATAAGGACCGTGGCGAGCGGTGTGTCCAACTCTGTCAAGGTCGGGAGTTCTTATGCACTTCTGGCAGGTGCATACTCTGTGGCGAGGCGGCTCTTCTTCGCCGGTGAAATACTTCTTCATGGGCGCCATGCCGGAGTTTATAAGAAGAAGAGATTTATCGTTGTTGGGAACGAGCGAGAAGCTTGGGAGTCTTAAGTGTCCCTTGCTCTCAAAGAATGAGAGAAAGCTTTCTCTTAAATCGTTAAGTGATGTCCATTTCATTTTATATGTCCTCCAAAAAAATCAGAAATTGATTACGCTAAGATGCTCGAGAAGTATTTTAGTTCCCATAAGAACGAGAACCGAGCCGCCGAGTATCTCTGCGCCTTTTTTATACTTTGCGCCGAAAAATGCGCCGAATTTTACGCCCAGAGCGGAAAGAACAAAGGTTATAGAGCTGATAAAAGCAACTGCCGCCCAGATGTTAACGCCATCCAAAACGCCGTAATTTATTCCAACAGCCAAAGCGTCGATGCTCGTCGCTATCGCCATAACAAGCATAACTTTAAAGGCGAATGAACAGTCTGCGCAGCCTTCCTCTTCGGAAAAGGCCTCTTTTATCATGTTTAGCCCGATAAGAACGAGGAGCGCAAATGCTATCCAGTGATCAAAGCTTTCCACGAAAGAAGAAAAGGCTTTGCCTATGAAATAACCGATAAGCGGCATAAGGCCCTGAAATCCGCCAAACCAAGCGCCCGTGAGCGCCATCTGGCTTTTGTTCGCTTTGCCGACTGAAAGCCCTTTACAAATGCTAACCGCAAAAGCGTCCATACTGAGTCCTATAGCCGTTAGTAACAATTCCCAAATACTCATTTAAACACCGCTTTTATTATTTGTGCGCATATATACGCGCTCAAGTTATTATTTTAACATATTTTTTTCATTTTGTAAATACCCACTCTGTAAATAGTATGATTTTTATAAATATTTTAAGAGCCGTGGGTTAAAAAAAGAAAAAATGCGCCGTTCATGCGCATTTTTTCTTTATCGATGTGAAAATGAGGCAAAGGATTGCCGTGATTGCCGTTATAAATTCGGAAAGAGGAAGAGCCCACCAAATTGAGTTATACCCGAAGACCCCGGGGAACGTGAAGGCAAAGAAAACGGGGAGAATTATTCCTCTTAAAGCGGAGATCAAACTTGCCGTCCCTCGCTTTAAGCATGATTGAAGGTAATAGGAAGAAACGACCGATATACCCGCAACCGAAAGCCCTAAAAAGCAGGTTCTCATAATGCTCGGGGCGAGCTTTATAACTTCGTCCGAGGCATTCATGTAAACTTTAAGAATGAGCGTTGGGAAAGCTTCCGAAAAAACGAAGAAGACGACGCCTATAGACGAGGCGGTGAGTATAGCAACAAGGAGCGTTTTATTAACACGGGTGTGGTTGCCCGCTCCGTAATTCGTTGAAATTATAGGTTGAGCAGCGCTTCCTGTTGCGTAGAAAAAGCAGCATATCAGAATGAAAAAGGTTGAAGCGACGCCGTATATTGCAAGATGAGTGTCACCGAGGTTTTTCATTATGATTTTGTTGAAAACGACGGTGTTTGCGAAAAATGAAATTTCAGTTATTCCGGCAGATGCTCCAACGCTTGATAAGAGGAGCGACTTTGTGGCAGGCTTTGTTATTTTGGTAAACTTTAATTTGCATTTTTTGCGGAAGAAATAGGACGCTATCATAACGAACGATATTAATTGACCGAGCGCTGTGGCAAGGCCTGCGCCAAGCGCGCCAAGACCGAGCCCGAAATCAAAAACGAAGAAAATGTCACCGAATATGTTGAAAACTCCGCCGACTATCGTTGCAACCGTCGGAAGAATCGCTTCTCCGTCGTTTCTGACGAAGCATGAGGACGTCATACACAGCGTGAACGTGGGCGCGACGACGGCAATTGGGCGAGCGTATTCAAGGGCAAACTTTAAAACCTCTCCCTCTGCGCCGAAAAATCTTAAAAGAGGCTCCATAAAGAGAAGAAACGTTATGCTTATGATGCTTGCCGCAATCAGCGAAATCAGCATTGCCATCGTGAAAAATTCATTAGCGTCTTTTTCACGCCCGGCGCCTCTTCTGTTTGTCATCATAACGGAGCCGCCGACGCCGGCAACGATGCCCAAAACGAGCATTAGCGGCCAAAGTGGGTTAAGGCATGAGATTGCGGCGCTTCCGACAGGACCTGCGTAGTGACCTATTGCAACGCTGTCAACGGTTGAATAAATATTGGTAACGAGCGTGCTTCCGATGCTTGATGCAAGCAAGGTGAAGTAAAGCTTTTTTACGTCATCCTTTAAAAAATTCACCGCAACCACTCCTTTTTTATTTTTTATTTACGAATTTTTCAAGTCTTCTGAGTCCGTCTTCAACACGTGAGCGCTGAGTACCGAGGTTTATTCTTATGAAAGATTTTGCGCAATCTCCGTATTCTGCGCCGTCGTTGACGAAAAGACCAGTTTCACGGCGAAGCTTTTCGGCAAAGCTTACGGAGTCGTTGGAAACGCCGGAAATATCAACCCATAAAAGATACGAGGCGTCCGAGGAAACTGTGTGAAGCGATGGAATGTTGTCGTCGATAAACTTTTCTGCAAAGCGTCTGTTTTCGAAGAGATACGAGTTGAGTTTGTCGAGCCATTCCCTACCCTCGTAAAGCGCCGCAACGTTTGCGTTAACCGCAAAAATATTAGGCTCTCCGACCTCGTCGTTGTTTATTCCTCGGAATATTTTGTGGCGAAGAGTCGGATTTTTTATATAAAGGCAGGACGATTGAAGTCCCGCTATATTAAACGCCTTTGATGCCGCAAGGCAGGTTATGGAAATGTCGTCTGCCGTTTTGCTGACGGATGAAAAAGGCACGTATTTTTTGCCGGGAGCCGTAATGGGAGAATGTATTTCGTCGGAAATGACGGTGACGCTGTATTTTTCGCAAAGCTCCGCAATTCTTCGAAGAGTCTTTTTGTCCCATATTTTTCCTATCGGGTTATGAGGGTTGCAAAGTATCATAAGACTCGTCTGCGGATTGGAAAGCTTTTCTTCGAGGTCGTTGAAGTCTATTGAGTATTCTCCGTTTTTGTAAATGAGGTCCGACGAAAGCACGCATCTGCCGTTATTAAGAATGGAATTGTAGAAAATATTATAAACGGGAGCTTGGATAAGAACGTTTTCGCCGGGGTTGGTTACTCTTCTCACTATAGATGAAATAGCCGCCACAACGCCGGAAACGTAAACCATGGCGTCGGGGGTAAAAGGAGCGCCGTATCGCTCGCGGAAGAAGTCTGCGTATGCTTTGAAATAAGAATCCGTCGTGACGGAATAACCGAAGATACCGTGTTCTGCGGTTTTTAAAATTTCAGACTTAACAGCGGGCGCTGTTTCAAAATCCATATCGGCAACCCACATGGGAAGCTCGTTTTCGGAAACGTCCCACTTCAGAGAATTGGTGTTTCTTCTATCCGTAATTTTATCAAAATCGTACGTCATATCATTCTATCTTTCGGTGGTGATTTTTGTTTTTTCGGGATCTATCATTTTTTCATCGAGAATAATTTCTCCGATTTCTTGCGCATGAATTTTGCCCGAAATGGGATTTTTAACGCTTATAATTTTGGATTTTATATCCGCATTTACCGTTGAAAGCTCAAAAGCCAAGTCGGTATTCATGAGGCGGCAGTTTATCATTTCAAGGTTTTCAATATAGCACATTCCCTGATTTGAATCTATCGTGCAGTTTATAAACTTGAGATTTTTGGAGTTCCAACCGAGGTATTCGCCTATTATAACGGAGTTTTCGACCGTTACGTTTTCCGTATTCCAAAAAGAGTCTTTCGAGAGCAATTTTGCATTTTTTATCGTTATGTTTTTAGCTCCGTCAAACGCATAGTTTCCGTCAAGCGTAAAGTTCTCGATGTCGATGTTTTCTGCGCCCATGGCGAAGTAATTTCCTCTTGCGTCAAGGTTCTTTATCGTTATATCGCGGCAATTCCAAAGCGTTTCCTCAGCGTTTGGCATTCTGCAATTTTCAAGATAAATTTTTTCCGCGCGGCGAAACGTTTTGGGCGCTTCGATAAAGCAATCGGTCATGGAAATGTTTTTAGTATACCATATACCCGAGCGCGCGGTGTCCAAAAGAACGGAATTTTCAAGCTTGATATTTTCGCAATACCAAAGCGGATATTTCCATTTAAAAATGGAAGAATCTATCTCGATATTTTTACATTCCTTAAGAGGCGATTCTCCGTTTTGAAAGCTTGAGGATTCAATTTTCGTGTCACGGATGTTGTAAAGGGCTCTTTCTCCCTCAAACACGGCTTGGTTTAAAACTTTCATTTAATTCTCCAAGAGTTATATTTTATTGCATTCGTTTCTTGCGACGACGTAATGGGCTTTGAGTGTAACGCCGCATTTTTTAAGCGAAGACGTGAGGTTTTCCGTTGATTCTATATCTTCGCAAGATGGGTGAGCTGAGCCGCCCGGATGGTTGTGCGCCAGAATGAAGCTGTCGCAATTTTTTGCGGCAAGCTTTTCTAAAATCATTCGGGGTATGATATTAAGAGCGTTGACCGTGCCGTCCGAAAGAACGTCGAGAGCCAAAACTCTTCCGTTTGAGTCGAGCGGTAAAACTACGGCGCATTCGACGGATAAATTCAAATAAAAACCAATAAGGAAATCCTTAATCTCTTCTTCCGAGTGGGATTTTTCAAATTTGAATCTTTCCGTCCTTTTTCTCGATGCAAGAGCCGCAATTATAAAGATAAGCTCCGAAGTGCGCTCGCACTCCGTCACGGTTTTAAGTTTTGATAAATCGGCTTCAAAAAGCTCTCCTCGAGAGGCAAAGGTTTTTTGCAGGCGCAAAAGCGTATCTTCCGGCTTTTTTGATGAACGGTGAACAACGGAAAGGAGCTTTGAGGTGAAAAGCTCGTCGGATTCGTTTTTAAATTCACGAAAATCCTTGGGATTCACTTTTTGAAGAGCTTCCGAAAACGGCTTGTACCCCTCGTCGTTTACGACGTAGCTTTCAAACAAAAGAAGTCCCGCTTCTTTGAAAGCGGCCTTTAGCATTTTATCCGTTTCCCAGTCGCTGTCCGTAGGAAAAGGAGGCGCGTACGGGTGGTTGTGAGCTATAGCGCAAACCGTTGCGCGCTCTTTTAAGGCGGCGTCTATAAAAGCCTTCGGGAGAACGGCTCCCGATGAAAGATCGAGTGAATAAATCTTTAAAAGGTTTAAGTAAGTAAAATCGGAATCGAGAAGCAAAATAAGCGTTTCGTTTTCACGTTTTCCGTAAAAATACTTGTAAAAAAACTCGCCGATGTCATTACGGTTTGAAAAGTGTGTCTTGGCTTCACACTCGCCTTTTGGCTCGTCGTAATTGATAAAATCTCCGATTTTTGCGATAAATTCGGCACATTCACGCCCAACGCCCGAAACCTTTGAAAGCTCGTCGGTGTCGGCGGAAAAAAGAGCGTCGAGCGACGAAAACTTTTCAAGCAAAAGCTTTGCCAAAGGGTGCGTATTTTTTCGTGGAATTGCGCTGTAAAGAAGCATTTCAAGCAGCTCGTAGATTTCGAAAAAACGAGTTCCGAAGCGCTGAAGCTTCCCTCTCATTCGTTCTCTGTGTCCTTTAAAAACGGTATTGTCGTTTTTCAGCATTCCGTCACCTTGTCAGTGATAAATTTTTCTGTCGCTTTTAAGATCGTCAGGGATATTCGGCTCAAAGCCGTCGGGCTTCGTAATCTCAAGCATATTGATTTTTATGCCTTGGCTTGAAAATGCGGTTTCGTATTCCGTCATAATATTTCCGTCGGCATAGCTCGATGCGTGAAGATCTCTTGTCACCACGTCGGGCGTGAGTCCCATTTTTTCGATTTCTTCGAGTGAAAAATCGAAAAGTCCGACGTTGTCCGTTTTAAATCGAAGTTTGCCTCCGTCTTTTAAAAGATTGAAATAAACCGAAAGGTATCTTTCGTGCGTCAAACGGCGCTTGGCGTAACCCTTCTTCGACCAGGGGTCGGAAAAATTCAAGAAAATTCTCGATATTGTGCCCTTGGCGAAAAGCTTCGTAAGATTGTCTGCCGTATCGTTTATAAATCGGAGGTTCGATTTTCCGTTTTCAAACTCTCGTTTAGCGCCCTCGGCGGCAAGAACGATGCAGTCTGTTACCTTTTCCATGGCAATGTAAGCAACGTCGGGGTTGCTTTTCGCCATCTTTACGGCAAAGCCGCCCTTTCCCGCTCCTATTTCGAGCCAAAGCTCTGCGCCATGCATTCCGAGCGCCTCGCTCGGAGCGAGCATCGGCTCTTCTATATTTTCAAGAAGAAATTCACGGCAAGCGTCAAGACGCTCGGCACCGTGTTTCTTTTTTCTCATTCTCATAGTCTTTTCTCCTAAAACGAAAAAGAAAATAATGTAAACTAAACTTGTCTTAATTGTCGCTTCCCTTGTTGAATTCAAGAAGCTCAAGTCCCGGGTTATCTTCAAGCACCCATCTTATCGAATATTCGCTCGTGAAGATGAGAAGATTGTTTCCACGGAAATCCTGCACCCATTTCGTATCGTGCGAAAGCTTGAGCGTTTTGGGATCGAGCCCCTCGTTTGCTATCCAGCGGATCTGCTGATAGTTAAGATTTGAGCGGCGCAAGTCGCAGCCGTATTCGTTTTTGAGTCTGTATTCAAGAACTTCAAATTGCAAAACGCCGACAACGCCGACGATAACTCTTTCAAGACCTGAGTTAGGCTCGAAGAATATCTGAATCGCGCCCTCTTGGGCAATCTGATTCATGCCCTTGGCAAACTGTTTTCTCTTCATTGAGTCTATCTGCTCAACCATTGCGAAATGCTCGGGCGCAAACGTCGGTATGCCCTCGAATTTTATTTTCTTGCCCTTTTCGCATATCGTATCGCCTATTGAGAAAATACCGGGATCGAAAACGCCGATAATATCTCCCGCAAAGGCTTCGTCAACGACTTCTCTTTCCGCCGCCATCATTTGCTGGGGCTGGGAAAGGCGGAATGATTTTGCGCCTTGCACGTGATAATAATCCTTTTGGCGCTCGAATTTACCCGAACAAATTCTCATAAACGCTATTCTGTCACGGTGAGCCTTGTTCATGTTTGCCTGTATTTTGAAAACGAAAGCCGAGAAGCTCTCGTCAAAGGGGTTTATCGTTTCGCCCTCGGCAACTCTCGGAAGAGGCGAGGTTGTCATTTTAAGGAAGTGCTTAAGGAAAGGCTCTATGCCGAAATTGTTGAGCGCCGAGCCGAAGAAAACGGGGGAAAGCTTTCCGTGGCGAACAGCGTCAATATCAAAATCAAACGAAGCTCCGTCAAGGAGCTCAACCTGCTCAACAAGCTCTTCACGCATGCTCTCTCCGATAAGAGAATCGAGTTTTTCGGTGTCGCTTATATCACAGTCGATTCCCGTGATTTTTTCACGTCCGCGGTGGGAGTCGCCGAAAGAAAGGATGGAGCGCGCATCTCTGTCGTACACGCCCTTGAATTTCTGTCCGCATCCGATGGGCCAGTTCATAGGATACGTTCCTATGCCGAACTCTCGTTCAAGCTCGTCGAGAAGATCAAAGGGATCACGGGCCTCGCGGTCCATTTTATTTATAAATGTAAATATCGGAATATCACGCATAGCGCAGACCTTGAAAAGCTTTCTCGTCTGCGGCTCAATACCCTTTGCGGCGTCGATAACCATAACTGCGCTGTCTGCCGCCATAAGAGTACGGTAGGTGTCCTCGGAGAAATCCTGGTGTCCCGGGGTGTCAAGAATGTTTATGCAATATCCGTCGTATTCGAACTGTAAAACCGACGAGGTTATAGAAATACCTCTCTGCTTTTCAAGATCCATCCAGTCGGAAACGGCGTGCTTGTCGGATTGCTTTCCTTTAACCGATCCGGCAGACTGTATAGCGCCTCCGTAAAGGAGGAATTTTTCCGTAAGAGTGGTTTTTCCCGCGTCAGGGTGCGATATTATCGCAAAAGTTCTTCTTCTTTCTATTTCTTCTCTGTAATTTCTCATAATTTCTCCATTTTTGAGGTAATTTTGGAAAATCGCCCACAAAACCCCATTATCCATATAATTCTATCACAAAAGCGGCGTTTTGTCAATATAAAGCCTTGACCGGAGGCTGTTTTTGTGTTAAAATAAAAGAAAAAACGAGGCTCTTAATATGAAAAGCTATCTTTTTGACTTTGACGGAACTTTGGTGGATTCCATGCCAACCTTTGCCTCCGTTATGTTGAAAATTCTTGATGAAAACGGAATAAAATATTCTCCCGATATTATAAAAATAATAACTCCGCTCGGTTATCACGGCACGGCAAAATATTTCCGTGAGGTTTTGGGACTTGAGCTTTCGGAAAATGAATCTCTTTTAAAAATGCTCAAATATATGAAGGACGCTTATACTTATACCATCCCTGCTAAAGACGGCGTTTTTGAAACTCTCGTTGAGCTTAAAAAGAGAGGCTGCTCGTTGAATATTTTAACCGCAAGCCCGCACGACGTGCTTGACCCGTGCCTTAAAAGACTTGGAATGGACTCGCTTTTTGATAACGTGTGGTCGTGTGATGATTTTGGAACGACAAAGGCAGATCCTGATATTTACAGAAGAGCTGCTGCGAAAATCGGCTCTGACGTTTGTGACGTTACTTTCCTTGACGATAATCTTAACGCGGATAAAACTGCAAAATCCGCCGGAATGACGGTAATTGGAGTTTATGACGATTCGTCGTGCGATTACGTTGACGACATGAAAAACGTGTGCGACGCTTATATATACAATTTCCGAGAGCTTTTGTCCTGAAAAACACGATAGTTTAATTTTTAGTTGCTATTTTGCAACGACAAAAAAGATTGCGGGAATTATAATAAGATTGCATAGCTCGTCTCTAATCTTTTTGCTTTGAAAAGCGGAGGACTATATGTATAAATTTTCGGAAAGTGATTCTCTTTGGTATAAGAGTGAAGCCGAATATTTCGAAGAGGCGTTGCCTATGTGCTAAAAATTTGAGATTCAGCTTGAATCACGATACGTTTTGGGCGGGCTGTCCTTCCGGCGCTTTAACCGAGCTTAAAATAAACGCTATAAAATCTTGATTCTAAAAATTAAAACGGCTGTTCCGTGTAAGAACAGCCTTTTTTTTATATTTCCTTGGGGAATGCTTTTTTGAGAACTCTTAAGAGGAAGAGGGTTGCCAAAATCAAGCTTAAAAGCTCGGCTATGGGGAACGCCCACCAGATAAGGTTTACTCTATTTGTGAGGGAGAGCAAGAATGCTGCGGGAATGAGCACCACGAGCTGTCTGCATATGCTGAGGATAAGACTGTAAATCGATTTGCCGAGAGCCTGGCAAACGCACGAGCAGATAATGGCAAAGCCCGCAAGCATGAAGCTTATGCTTATTATGCGGAGCGCCGCTTTTCCAATCAAGAGCATTTCTGCCGTTGCGTTGAAAAATCCGAGAAGGAATCCCGGGATAGTCTGGAAAGCGATAAGTCCGAGCGCCATATAAGAAACCGAGCATATTGCGCCAAGGCGTATAGTGGCGAAAACTCTTTTCGGCTTTTCAGCTCCGTAATTATAGGAAACTATTGGCACAACACCGTTCGTAAGACCGAAAATCGGCATAAACACAAAGCTTTGGAGCTTGAAGTAAATCGTGAAAACGTTTAATGCAGGTCTGCCGAATCCTCTGAGAATCGTATTCATCGAGAATGTCATAACGGAGCCTATCGCCTGCATAAGAACGGAAGGAATACCGATTAAAAGTATATCCTTGAGAATTTTGCTTTCGGGAATGATATTTTTGAGATTTAATTTGATTTCTTTATTGATCGTAATATTGAATATTATGCCGAGGACCGCCGCTACGAACTGTCCTATTACGGTTGCGATTGCAGCTCCCTTGATTCCCATTTCGGGAATCCCGAATTTTCCGAAAATGAAAATCGGGTCGAGAATTATATTAACTATAGCTCCGCTTGCCTGGGTTATCATGCTGTAGATCGACTTTCCCGTTGACTGAAGAAGTCTTTCCATTGTAATTTGCAAAAATACCGAAACCGCGCCTATAGAAATTATTGAAATATATTCGCTTGAGTATCTGTAAAGCAGTTCGTTACCGTCAGATTGAAAGAGCGCAAAATCATCCGCGAAAAACAAACCGAAAGCAAGGAAGAAAATGTATCCGACAAGGTTTAAGAAAATTCCCTGCCCCGCCGCTTTGTTTGCTTTTTCAAAATTTTTCTGCCCTAAGGAGCGCGAGAGTATTGCGTTCATACCGACGCCAAGACCTGCGCCGACCGCAATCATAAGATTCTGTATCGGGAAGGCAAGTCCGAGAGCGGCCGTTCCCTCGTCGTTATTGTACTGCGCTACGTATACCGAGTCGACGATATTGTAAAGCGCTTGCACGAGCATTGATATTATTATAGGAACGGCAAGAGAAAATAAGACCTTGGGGATTTTCTCCGTGCCCATTTTGTTTTCTTTGAGTGCTTTTTCCATTTGTAACAGTCCTTGATTTTATCTTCCGTAATTGAAAATTGCCCTTAAGCTTTCTTCGCTTCTTTCAAACTGCTGTTTGCTCTCTTTTCCAAAGCCCGAGCCGGAAAAGGCGGTTTTTGATTTAAGGCATATGACAGTATTTTCGGGAAGATCGCATATTCCGGGAAGAGTGTTAAAGATAAGATTCGGTGAGTTGAGATAAACCGCTCCCTCGTCGAGATAATTCAGCTCCAAACCGTTTGTGTAAGGCGCTATCGGGCAGAAAACGCCTTCGTTTTTTGCATATTCGAGGTAAAGATCTTCCGAAAGAAAGCAAATATAGTATGAGCTTGAGAGCATAAGATCTCGGAATTCTTGATTGTTTTTATACAAAATCGAGAGATCCGCATCGTCGCCTGCGGCCTTTATTTCCTCATCGGAAAGAAGGAATACGTTATAAAAAACGGGGCTTATTTTTCCGTCGCCGTCGTAATCTTTCGTTACCTCTTTGAAGCTTGAAGTTATAACGTCGAATTCGCAGAAATTTCCGTCTTCAACTTGTCGGGATATATATTTTCCGCCGCCGTATAGCACGTAAACGTCGTGGTCCTCTTTTTTGCACATTTGCAAGGTGCAAACTACAATGACGAAGACGACGAAAAGCGCAACTATACTGTGCCATTTATAGTGATACCAGAAGTTTTCAAACCAGGGGCGAAATCCGCCATTTTCGTTTGCCGTAGTTTCGTTTGTATTTTCGTTCATTTTAAAATTCGGTAGCGCAGAGCGCTCACTTGTAATTCCTTTTAAATATTTATAAGTAAATTATATCATAGCGAGCGGCCGGTGTCAACTTTTTTGCCATAAAGGATTTACACAAAATCCGTTTTTCTCGTGTTTGCCGCATATCGCTTGGGGGTTATGCCGAATCTTCTCTTGAATGTGCGTATGTAATTTGTCGAGCTGTCGAATCCGGATTCGAGCGCGGCCTCGGAAACGCTTTTCCCTTGCATTAAAAGCATACGTGAAAAAGAAAGCTTTTTCGTTTCAAGATAAGTTTTCGGCGTTGTTTTGATATAGTTTTTAAAGAGTCTGTTTAAGGTGCTTGGGCTGATATAATATTTCGTCGTGAAATAATCAAGGCTGTGTATTTTTTTGAAATTAAGATTCATATCCGTTATGATTTCGTTGAGCATGGGAGGCGGAGCTTCGGCAGAATTTTCGATTTCGGTGAATTTTTTCAGAACGTGAAGCATTTCAAGCGAAAGGTAAAACTGCTTGTGAATATCGTCCTCGTCCGAGGCTTTTAAAATCTCACTGTATATAATATAAAGCCTCTTTTTTGA
>JAZRGJ010000224.1:0-60006 GCA_045644125.1 Eubacteriales bacterium
AAATTCAAATTTTCTCTCGCGCGTGCGCTATGTAAGTCAGTAAGTAAGTTAGTTATAAGTTGTTTATTATGTTTATTATGTCCGCCAAATTGGCGGAGCTTCACCGCCAAAATGGCGGTGGGTTTTTGGCGAAAAAAGCTCACTTTCGGCCAATTTGGCGGTTGCGTATAAGGACGGCCGCCATGGAAGCTGCGAATACCAAAAGAGCCGCCGCCGTAACGCAAGCAACCGCCGTCCAATTGACGCTTGAAAGAAGCCTTATATCAAACTCGCCCGACTCGGATTGGAGGCGAGAGAATATTGCAACCGTATCGAAAATAATGCCGAAAAGGAGCGAAATTCCCCCAAAAGCCACGAGCGCGGTATCGAGCTTTGACGTCCTTTCCCTTAAAGCTCTCGTCGGAATTTCACGGCGGAAATCGATAACCGAGGCAAGATACGTGCCGACGAGGGCGAGAATAAGCGTGTCGGGTATCATATACGTCGCATTATAGGAAAGCGAATAAAGAAGCGCCGCAGAATCGGGAATCGAGAGCCCCGCCCAAACGGTTGCGCCCGATATAACGTGGCATACGTATCTTAAAATTCCCGCAAAAACCGCGCCCGAAAGAAAGGCGAGATTCTGCTTTTTGAAGCTTTTTCTGAATATTCCCGCAAGGCCGTAAACGGCAAAGGCGGCAACGTAGTCAAGAAATGCGACGGCGAGCACCGATTGCCAGGTCGTTACGTAGGAAAAGGCGGAAAGGCCGAGAAGCATTTGAACGAGAGATGCCGCAAAAGCGGAAGCGATACCCCACCCTGCGCCGTGCCTATAAGCAACGACGACGATGGGAAGCATTGAGGCGAGAGTGATAGAGCCGCCTGCAGGAAGCGAGGCAAGCTGAATGAGAGATAAAACGCTTGCGAAAGCAACCATGACTCCGCACTCCGTGAGCGCTAAAACCTTTGTTTTTTTCATTGAGTTTTTCCTTTCTTTAATCTGCCCTTTAAAAGCCTTGGACGAAGTCAGCTTTCGCAAGAAAGCGCTTTAAGCTTCACGCAAAGCTTAGCGGGGCAACAAAAATACCGCACAGGATAGACATCCGTGCGGTAAAATAAGCTATGAAAAACTCACTTCTTCCTACGACGGCATTATCCGTATCAGGTTATAGGGTTTGGCAAAGCCATCTCAGCCACAAGAGCACCCCTGAATGAATATTCTGTTCGGTTAGACGTAAGAGAATCGATTTACGAAGCCTTACGACGATAGATTATAACACAAGGCGCACCCCGTGTCAAGCGTTTTTTTGAAAAATTATGAGAAGCGCGCCATCTTTTACGCTTATAGTGGGGGGCGTGTCACGAAATTGGTTGGAAACGCCGAGAGGAAAATCGGGCGACAGCTTCGCATTTTCAAGCTCGTACGCCGCATTTTTTATAGAAATTCCCCCAGCCTCACCGCCGAAAGCAAAGACGGAGAAATATTTTCCGCTCTCAGCCAAAGGAAGCGTTACCTCCCCGCAGGCGACGACTTTTACGTCCTCGCAAATTCCGACGAGAGTTGCCGCATAACCTTTTTTAGCTATAAAATAGAGCAAGCTGTAATTTGCGAAGCTGTGGTCGCATCTTCCGCCCATGCCGCCGTAAATCAAAAATTCACGGTAGCCGAGCCTCTCGCCCTCAAGGAATGCCAAATGCATATCCGTTTCGTCCTTTTCCGACTTGAAGCGCAAGATTTCAACTCCGCTCGGCGAGTTTTCTATCGAATCAAGGTCGCCGACGAGAAGATTTGGGGTGATGCCTTGGCGCATCAATGAGTCGTAGCCGCCGTCTGCCGCTATGACGAAGTCCCCCTCTTTTATTTCGGGAAGCTTGGCGCACTCGCCAGCCCCAACTATGTAACAAATTCCCATTTTAAGCTTCCTCTGAAAGCCCAAGCATTTCGTCAACCGCTCGCATAACGCCGAGCTTGCCGTAGTCGTAAGTCAAGCCGCCCTGCATAAATGCGGTGAAAGGCTCGGTTATCGGCCCGTCGCAGCTAAGCTCGTTTGTAGCTCCCGTAACGAAAGTTCCCGCCGCCATGATTTCTTCATGGGGGTAGCCGGGCATCTCACCGGGCTCGGGCACGCAATACGACTCTACGGGCGAGCCCATCTGAATACCCTTGCAGAATTTTATAAGCTTTTCCTTTGAGAAAAAGTCTATCGTTTGAACTATGTCGGTGCGCTTTTCGTCGTAGCGAGGGGATACGGAGTCAAATCCGCAAAGCTCGAGTATTCTTGCGGCGAACGCCATTGATTTCAAGGTCGCCGCAACTGCCGCAGGCGCCATAAAGAAGCCTTTGTAAAGGGATGCGAGCTGATTGAAGTTTGCGCCGAGAGTTTTGCCGACGCAAGGAGCTGTGAAGCGCTCCGCAATATCCTCGATAACGTCACGGCGGCCGACGCAATATGCGCCCGAAACGGCAAAGCCCGCGCCGAGATTTTTCATAAGAGAACCTACGAAAACGTCAGCTCCGACGTCCGTCGGCTCACGGTCCTCGGTAAATTCGCCGTAACAGTTGTCAACCATTATTATCGTTTCGGGGGACACTCTTTTAATAAGAGAACACGCCGCCTCGATTTTATCTATAGTTAAGCTCTTGCGCCTTGAATAGCCGCGGCTTCTCTGTATTGCCGCAACACGCACGAAGCCCTCTTTAAGTCTTTTTTCAATAGCGTCAAGGTCGAAGTCGTCGCCAACAAGGTCGATTTCCTCGTATTTTACGCCGCATTTTATAAGCGAATTTCTGCTATCCCCCGCCGTTCCGATAACGCTGCGCAAGGTGTCGTATGGCTCGCCCGAAACGTAAAGGAGGGTGTCGCCGTATTTAAGAAGTCCGCCGAGAGTTACCGCAAGAGCGTGAGTGCCGGACATGAGCTGGGGGCGCACAAGGGCGTCCTCCGCGCCGAAAACACGGGCGTAAAGCTCTTCAAGCTTATCTCTTCCCGAGTCGGTGTAGCCATAGCCCGTAACCTCGATAAAATCTGCGGTTGAAACACGACATTCCTGAAAAGCGGATAGCACCTTTGACGAGCATAAAAGCGCATTTTCGTCTATCTTTTTAAAGACCTCGCGGCAATCCTCCTCCGCCCTTTCGGCAAGGCGCGCCGTATAGTCGCTAATTTTATATCCGTAGTACATTTAAGTTTCCTTTCCTTATATATTTAAGAGAAGCTCGGGAAGCTCCGAGAGGTTTTTTATCTCGTAATCGGGTTTTACCGAGCCTGAAATTTCCTTATTTTTCGGGTTAAATAAGCAGGTTTTGATGCCCGCATTTTTGCCGCCCGTAACGTCCGAGGAGATACTGTCGCCGACGATTACGGTTTCGTCCTTTGAAAAGCCTTCGATACCGCCGAAAATTCTCTCGAAAAAGCGCTCGTCGGGCTTATTGAAGCCGACTATCTCCGAGATGAAAATACCGTCGAAATATTTCTCAATCGGCGAGGATTCTATTCTCGGAATCTGCACCGCCGCCGTTCCGTTTGAGGCAAGATAAAGCTTATATTTTCCGAAAAGCGCTTCGAGAAGCTCCTGCGCTCCGTCTATAAAATAATGCCCGACGGAAAGATTTTTTTCGTAAGACATACGAGCCGCAAGCGCATCGCAAGAAACGCCTATTTCGTCAAAAAGCATTTTAAAGCGCAAAACGAGAATCTGCTCGCGCGCCATTTCGCCAAGCTCGAGCTTTCGCCAAAGCGACGCGTTTATCTCGCTGTAGCGCGACGTGACAGCCTCGGTCGGCTCAACTCCCATTTCCGCAAGCGTTTTTGAAAGCGCAATGCGCTCCGCCTTATGAAAATCGAAGATCGTATCGTCAAGGTCAAGAAGTACGTTTTTAATCATATATACTCCTACTTTTTATTTACCCGTATATTTTAACACAAAGCCGCCTTTATTGCAAGCCAAAAATTAAAAATATGCTCACGGTTTTTACGGTGAGCATATTTCGTCGGGTTATTTATTACTGATTTGCCGCAAGAATAAATTCTACGACACTGCCCTCAGTGTTCCAATAGCTTGCGAGCTTTCCGGAGCTGAGCCACTCAACGTCGCCGCCGAGTTCAAAGTAAGTTACCTTGATTACGAGCTTCAAGGACTCACGGAATGCGAAGTTAGCAACGGAAACCTTAGTCGTGATTTCAATGCTTGCAAGCTCTCTGCAATTTCTGAACGCCTCTTCGCCTATGTATTCAAGAGCGGCGGGAGCCGTGAAGCTTACGAGAGACGCGCATCCGTTGAATGCGGAGTCGCCGATTGAAGCGAGCTTTGAATCTACGGCAAAGATTACGCTTTCAAGAGCGGAGCAGCCCTGGAATGCGGAAGCGCCGATAGAGTTTATAGCGACGGGAACAGCGAAGCTCTTAAGCGCTACGCAGTTAAGGAATGCGTTTGCGGGGATTTCGGTAAGGAGCGAGCCGTCCTCAAAGGTGATAGCTTCAAGAGCGTCACAGTTATAGAATACGAATTCGCCAAGCGAGGAAAGGCTTGCGGGAAGAGCTATCGAAACGAGAGCGTCACAGTTCTTGAATGCGGAAGCGCCAAGGCTTACGAGAGCCGCATCAGCCGCCAAGCTTACGTTGACTTCACGGAGCGTAAAGCAATTTGCAAACGCAGAGTCGCCGATTGCAACAACAGACTTGGGAACGGTAAAGGATTCAAGGAAGAGACAGCTTTCGAATGCGCCGCTTGAAATTTCGGAGAGGAGCGAGCCGTCACCGAAGCTTACCGAAGCGAGAGTCGAGCAATTCTTGAAACATTCCTCGGTAATTACGCTTACACCGTCGGGAATTGCGATAGAGCGGAGATTTGCGCAATCCGCAAATGCGCGAGTACCGATGGATACGAGAGCGGATTCTTCGCCGAAGCTTACGGCGGCAAGGCTCTCAACACCCTCGAACGCATACGCTTCAATTGCGATTACGTAGTCGGGAATACTGATGGATTCCAAGGAGGTATTCTTAAATGCGTACTCCGAGATTACAAAGCCCTCGGGAGCAAGCTCGCCTCTCTTGGGAAGAGTGAAGTTAAATTCCTTAAGAGATACGCAGTCTTCAAATACGCCGACTGCAACGCTTTCTACTGAAAGAGGAAGCGTGAAGCTTTCAATGCCGGAATTCTTAAATGCGTACGCATCGATTGAAGTGAGCTTTGAGTCAGCGCCGAAGCTTACGCCCGTAAGAGCGGAGCAGCCCTGGAATGCGTTTCTGCCGATAACTTCAATCTCATCGGAAATTGCGATTTCGGAAAGTGAGATACAGCCGCTGAATATGCCGCCGCTTAACACCTTAACCGTGTCGGGAAGAGTGATATTTTCAAGAGATAAGCAATTCATGAAAGCGCCGTCTCTTATATCGGAAATAACGGAGCCGGTTTCGAAGCTTACCTCACGCACGCCGGACTCTGCGAATGCATTGTAGCCTATGTAGCTAAGCTTTGCGGGAACGGTGAAGCTTTCGAGCTTCGATGTTTTGAGGAACGCTCTGTCACCGATTTCGGTAATGTCGCTTGCGGAAATGTCAAGAGAAGTAAGGCTTGAAACGCCCTGGAATGCGTCGTTTGAGATGCCGCCGAAGCCTACGAGAACAACCTCTCTTACAGAGCTTCCGACGAATACGCCCTCGGAAAGAACGCCGTCGTTAGCATTTCCGTACGCGGAGAGCTTAACGCTTCTGAGGCTTGAGGGGATTGCGTCTTCAAATACGTAAGCGAGAGTCTTCGTGGAAACTTCCTTAGTCAAGGTTTCCGAAACGAGCTCGCCGTTTATTTCGACTTCAACCGTGTAGTTAACGGTGACGTAGTCGATTTCATCGTCGCCCGACATTGCCAAAGGCAATTCAAGGTAGGAAAGAGCCGAGCATCCGAGGAATGCGCCATTGCCGATGCTAACGGTTGAGATAGGAAGCGTGATAGACTGAATATACTTGCAGTCAAGGAACGATGCGGGAGCAACGTATGCGCCGCCCGTTACGGTAACCGTCTTAAGACTCATGGGAGCTTCGCCGCCGAAAAGCGCTACGAAGGTTTTAACGTTATCTTCGGTAGCAATTATTTCAACGCCGTCAACGGTGATGGTTGCGCCAAGATTTGCAAGTCCTACGAAAGGAACGGTGAGGCTTTCAAGATACTCAAGTCCTTCAAATACACCCTCTGCTATCTGAGCGTCGTTAAGAAGCGTTATATTCTTGATGCCTGCGGGAAGCGCGCCGCCGAAGATTTCTCTTGCGTCGTACTTATTTACGGTAAGGCTTTCAACAGCGGAGCAAGCCTCGAATGAGGATTCCATAGCCACGGTTGAAGAAGCAAGGCTTATTGCCTTAAGGCTTACGCAAGATGCGAAAGCGGATTTTTCTATAATGGAAAGATTTTCGTTAAAGCTTACCGATTCAAGAGCGGAAGAAGCAAAGAATGCGCCCTCGCTTATAACGGAAAGATTGTCGGGCAACTCCAAGGAAACGATAGCCGAGCCGTAGAATGCGTTTTTGCCTATCGATTCAAGCTCGCCGTCTTTAACGAAAGCAAGCGCCGAAAGGCTGTCGTTTGAATAGAAAGCATACTCGTCAATTACGTTAAGAGATGCGGGGAAGCTTACGGATACAAGAGCGTCACAGTTTCTGAAAGCGGATTTGCCGACGTAGCTGAGAAGAGAATTTTCTTCAAAGCCGATGCAAGCGAGAGATTGGCAGTTTTCAAATGCGCCCTCGCCGACGGATTCAACGCCTGCGGGAATTACGATGCTCTCAAGAGACATACAGTTCTTAAATACGCCGTTGCCGATTGCGGAAATCTCAGCGCCGCTTGCGAATACGACGCTCTTAAGGCTTGACGCCGCATAGAAAGCGCCGTCGCCGATAATGCTGATGCTTGCGGGGAGGCTTACGTTAACCAAGGAAGTTCCCTCGAATGCCGCTGAGGAAATAACGGAAACTGCCGTGTCTTCAAGGTTTATCAAGTTAAGCCCGTCGCATCCGAGGAATGCGCCCTCGCCGATGATTTCAAGAGCGGCGGGAGCTTTGAAGCTTTCAATTGCGCAGCCTGCGAAAGCGAGCTTGCCAATCTCGGTGAGCTTTGCGTTTTCGGGGATATAAACGTTTTTAAGGTTTTCAGCGGAGAAGAAAGCCTTCTCTGCGATAAGAGCGATGCTCTCGGGAAGATAAACGTCAACGACGCCCGCGCCTGCGAAAGCAGAGTTTGCAATGCTCGTTACGGGGAGCTGCTTATAAATTTCGGGAATAGCGACTACGTCGGCGGTACCGGTGTATCCCGTTACGTCGTAGCCCGCGCCGTTAAAGGTGAATTCGAGTCCGTCGCTTATTTCGACGAATTTAGCGTAGAGAACTATATCTTTACATTCGGTAATTTCAGTGATGGGATTCGTGAAATCCTCATCGGTGTACCAAGAAATGAAGCACTTGTTATTAAAATAAAGGTTAGGAAGCTTTATGGGAAGAATGTCAACCGTGAAGCTTTCGATAAGAGCCTCGCCCTCGTGAAGCTTACCGTTGAAGTCGTAGTACGTTGCGGTGTAGCTATCCTTTTCCCAAACCGCAGAAAGCTCAAGAGAAGCGGTGTTGCCGGCTTCGATTGTCAGCTCGGAAACGGGCTCGGTCGATGCGCCGACGAGCCATCCTACGAACTTATAGCCGGGACGGGTGGGAGCTTTGATGGTGTATTCGTCGCTGACAAGCGTCGTATAGAGGGGGTTTTCGGGAGAATTAACGCCGCCCTCGCCGAGATTGTACTTGATTTCATACTGAGTGGGAGCGAAGACTGCCGTCAAGGAAATGTTTCCGCTCGAGCCCTTTGCAACGCTGAAATCAAGAACGGGCGCGCCCTCGCCGCCGAGCTGCCAACCGAGGAAGTCGTAGTTAGCCTTCGTGAGCGCGGGGAGCGTGAAGCTCTCGGTTTCAATATTATATTTTACGGGAAGCTCTATCGCATCAGCGCCGGAAAGCTCGTAGCTTATGCCGTATTCAACGAGGCGCCAGTTAGCCGTGAGAGCGTAGTCGCCTGCGCTGCCCTTTGCGATAACGAGAGAGGTTTTGGGAGCGGATGCGCCCTCGTAAGTCCAGCCGATAAACTCATAGCCGACTTTTTCGGGGTTGGGGATAATCGCATCAGCCTCGGTCGTATATTCGGAAACCGAAGACCCAAGCTTGCCGCCCTGAAGATCGTAGCTTATGCTATAGGTCAAAAGCTTCCAATGCGCAACGAGAGTTATATCATCCGCTACGACTCTGTTTTCAAATTTGTATTCTTCGCCAAGATAGAACCAACCTGCGAACTCGTAGCCTACCTTAACGGGATTTTCGGGTTTTGCAAGAACCGAGCCTTTCTGCACCTCAACGGACGTCGTGAAATTCGTTTTGTCGCCGCCCTTAAGGTCGAAGCTTACGGTTGCTTTATTCAAGCTGTCGTCTTTAACCCAGCTTGCGATAAGAAGCGTATCGCCCGTTATGGGAGTTGCGAAGTCCCAAAGAACTCCGTCCTCCGTCGTCCAACCCGCAAAGTGATAACCCGAGCGAGTGGGGTTCTGGGGCGCGCTTATAGCGGTGCCCACGTTTACTGTTACGCTTGCAACGTTCGTTCCGCCGTCGGATTCAAAGTTGACGGTTGCGGTTTTTTTGCATGAAAAGAGCATCGTAACCGCCAGAACGAGAACGGCAAGAGTAAGCAAAAGGGATAAAATTTTCTTGCTTGACTTCATTTGTGCCTCCTGGTATTGTTCCCGAAAGAACATATATATTTTTATTTTTTATAGTATAGCACACGCGCCCATGTTTTTCAAGACTTTTGCGCGCGATTTCCCCAAAGCTTTGCGATTTTTGACTTTTTACACAAAAGCGCGGCCGCTTTATTTGTTATTTTGCGAATAAAAATCTCGTGCGAGCGGTAAAATAAATATTTAAAATTTACAAAAAGTTAACAAAGTGTTATTTAGGATATAAAAGCCCGGAGCCTATTTTTTGAAAAAGCCCTTTTCTTCTTTAAAGAATTGTGATAGAATAGGGGAAAAGAGCGTTTGGAGGTAGCCTTATGTATTTTAAGAAGAGTCGGGAAGCGGAGCTTTCCGAGAGCCTTTTTAAGAATCCGACGTCGGAATACCGCGCTGCGCCGTTTTGGGCGTGGAATTCACGCCTTGACGAAGAAGAGCTTGAAAGGCAGATAAAGATATTTAAGGAAATGGGCTTCGGCGGCTTCAATATGCACGTAAGGCAGGGGCTTGAGGACGAATATCTCGGAGAAAAATATCTTTCGGCGATAAAGTTTTGCGCAGAGCGCGCCGAGGCGGAAGATATGACGGCTTGGGCTTACGACGAGGACAGGTGGCCCTCGGGAGTTGCGGGCGGCAAGGTTACGAAGAGGCCAAAATTCCGCCAGAAATTTCTCAATATGTGTTTTTCCGATAAAAAAGAGCTTGCGAAAACCAAGGACGAAGCAAAAGAAACGGGCAAGCCGTTTTTCCTCGCCGCCTTTTCGCTCGATATAGACGAGCGAGGCTTTATGCGCTCCTATAAGAGAGTCGCGCGTGAAGAAAATTGCGAAAACAAGAGATATTTTTTCCTTGAACAAAGGGCGGGCGGCGAGCCTCGCTACAACGGCGAGTCATACGTTGACACGCTTAACAAGGAGGCTATCGACGAATTTATCCGCATAACTCACGAAAAGCTCAAAGAAGCCGTCGGGGATAAGTTCGGTAAGTCCATTCCCTCGATTTTCACCGACGAGCCGCAGCTTTACGGCACTCTTGCGCCGAAGTCGTCATTCCACAAAAACGACGTCGGCTACAGCTTCACCTCGGATTTTGACGAAAGCTTTAAGAAAAAATACGGCTACGATATTCTCGATTTTCTTCCCGAGCTCTTTTACGCAAGTGAGGACACGCGCGCATATAAAACCCGCTACGATTATTACACGCACCTCTCCGACAGATTTTCGGAGGCTTATCTTGACAATATCGGCAAGTGGTGCGAGGAAAACGGCATCGCTCTTTCGGGGCACGTTATCGGCGAAGACGCGCTTTGGGAAACCATGCTCGACAACGGCGACAATATGCGAGCCTACCGAGAAATGCAATATCCCGGAATCGACATTTTATGCGACGACGTCGTTTTCAACACTCCGATACAGTGCCGAAGCGTCGTAAGGCAATACGGCAAGGACGCTATGCTTTCCGAAATGTACGGAGTTACGGGCTGGGATTTCGATTTCAGGGGGCACAAATATCAAGGCGACTGGCAAGCGGCGCTCGGAGTTAACGTGCGAGTGCCTCATCTTGCTTGGCTCACGATGGCGGGCGAGGGCAAGCGTGACTACCCCGCTCCAATCTCTTATCAATCGCCGTGGTATCTTGAATATAAATACCTCGAGGACCATTACGCAAGGATTAACACCGTCATGACACGTGGCGCGCCCGACGTTAAAATCGCCGTGGTTTACCCCATTGACACTTACAAAATGATTTACGCTTCCCTTGCGGAAACCAAGAATATACGTGACGAGATTGAGAATAATTACAGAGAAACTACGGAGTGGCTTCTCTCGGCGGGCTACGACTTCGACTTTTTGTCGGAAAGCCTTTTACCGAGCCTTTGCGAGCGTGGGGGAAATCCCTTGAAGCTTGGCAAAATGAGCTACACGACCGTCGTTATTTCCGACTGTATGACGCTCCGCCCGAACACGATTAAAGTTATTGAGGAATTCAAAAAGCAGGGCGGCAAGGTGATAGTTATGGGCCGCGCGCCCGAGTTTTCCGACGCTTTGCCGAGCGAGGATGCGAAAAAAATCGCCGTGGGCGCCGCCGTTATCCCTCACTCGAAGCACGAGCTTCTCACGGCGCTCTCGGAAGAGCCGATAGCCGATATAAGACTCGATTCAGGCGAAAAGTGCGAGAGCCTTATCGCAAGCTCACGCATTGACGGAAAATATAAGTGGCTTTTCTTTGCGCATATGAAAAAGCCTCTTCTTATGCACATATCCACCAAGGAAAGCCTTAAAATCAAGGTAAAAGGTGGGTACCGTGTTAAATTATTCGACACTATTTCGGGAGAAATACGCCCGATTGAATACAGAAATTTCGGCGATTACACCGTAATTTCGGCAACGCTTTACGACCTTGACACCCTCCTTTTAAGGCTTGAGGAAGAAGAGGGCGAAAGCTCCTACGCTCCCCCGATAAGCGAGGGCGAGTGGCAAAAGCTTGACTTTAAATTCGACGGAAAATACACGCTTTCCGACAAAAACGTACTTCTTCTTGATATGGCTCGCTATTCTATCGACGGCGGCGAGCTATCACGGCGTGAGGAGATAATGAGAATAGACGCAAAAGCGCGCGGAGCGCTCGGACTTCCCTTGCGCAAATTCAAGGTAATTCAGCCGTGGGCAGCGCCGAAGCTTGAAAACACGCATAGGGTGAAGCTCGTTTACAGCTTTACGTCGGAATGTGAAATTTCGGGCGCAAGTCTTGCGACAGAGCATCCCGAAACGCTTACGGTAACGCTTAACGGCGAGCCGATTTCAAACTCGGCGCAGGGCTTCTACGTTGACAGAGAAATAAAAACACTCCCTCTTCCCACGATAAAATCGGGCGAAAACACGCTCACGATTGAAATGCCTTTCGGAGAGAGGGTTGACCTTGAAGCATCTTATCTTATAGGTGATTTCGGCACTCGCATTTCGGGAGATGCGGCAATCTTGACGAAAAAGCCGGAAAAGCTCTCATTCGGTGACGTTGCGCAGCAGGGATTTTCGTTCTACGGCGGCAATATTTGCTACACGGGTGAGGTCTTTCTTGAAAACGACGGTGATATTGAAATCACCCTTCCCCACTTCAAAGGCGCTATCGTCAGCGTGAAAATCGACGGCGAGCCAATCGGAAAAATCGCATTTCAGCCGTATAAGCTTATAAAAAAAGCGCTCCAAAAAGGCAGGCACGAAATAAGCTTCACCCTTTTCGGAAACCGCTACAACACCTTTTCGGCGCTTCATAATCTTAACGCCGACAAGAAGCGAATTTATATCGGCCCTGACTTCTGGCGAAGCGAGGGCGAGGCATTCAGCTATGAATATCGCACGAGAATGCTCGGAATTTTGTCTATGCCCGAGCTCGCCGTGAAATTTGCCAATACCAAAAACAAATAATTTCTTTAGGCGGAGCCGCAAGACATACTTATCAAAATCAAAAAGGACGAGAATAATCTCGTCCTTTTTTCACGCTACCCCGTTTACAAGGTATAGTAGTTTATTTTTTATGATACTCAACGAACAAGTCGTTAGGAGTGCACTCGAGAATATCACAAATCGCTTTTAGATTTTCAAATTTTATAGAAGTGGTTTCATTCTCAAGAATTTTTTTGAAATTTTGATAACTCAAGCCAAGCTGAATGTAAAGCCAATAGCGAGTTTTGCCTTTTTCCTTTAAAATTTCATCAATTCGAAAGCGCATAACGACCTCTTTTATTCCAGCTCCAAGCTTCCGTCGCCCGTGATTTCGGTGTTTTCAAGGAGCTTCGTTCTTTTGAGCTTGATTTTGTAGCCGTACTTTTCGTTGTTGATAACTTTAATGAATTTCGGCGGCGCGTAGGGGCAAACGTTGGGTTTTCCGTCCTCGCCTATAGCGCCGAGGGTGGTTATGGCTTCGTCCTCAACCGAGCGATAGAAATAGGGAGAGTCGGGGTTATTTTCAAATTTCTGGAAGAAGTCAACCTCACGCGCGCCCTCGAAATTAAGGTTGTCTATGACGAAGTTCGGGAAGTGAATCTGATAGCCGAAATTCCAGTTTGGAGTTCTTATGAAAGTAAGCGACTGAAGGCAGCCGTCTTTGCGAATATCGACGAAGTGACAGTCCTTTATCGTGACTGTTCCCTCCCAGGTTGAGCCGTAGTCCTCACGGAGCTGAATGGGGCTTACGTAGTTGCGGAAGTAAATTTTCGTGTTTTCCATAAGAAATTCACCGCCGCCCGTCAGACGAATGACAGCCATATCGCAATTCTGAACTTTCGCATTCCAAACGCCCTGGTGAGCGTCAAAACGGGTTAAGGCGCAGGAGTCGTAGACAAGATTCTTACAATAGCTTGAGCCCATAACGCCCCAGCACTTATAGGTGTTCGGGAACTGATAGTGGTCGGGAAACTCGTCTGTGAAGAAGTCTTTCTGTCTGCAGTCCTTGAAAGTGATTCTGTTGGCGTAAGTTACGTCAATATCGTACGTTCCTTGGAGATAGTGAATTCTTGACATAAAGGCAACGTTTTTGATTAAAACGTTCGAGGTATACTGAACGGCAAGCACGCCGTTATACGAGTGGCCGATAAAGGGAACTCCGTCAACAAGCTCGCCCTTTTCCTTTTGCCCCGTGATTACGTGGTCAACGTCAAGGAGCGTGGTATTAGGTCTTGTAATTCTGATGCCTCGGTTTATGGAGTGATATTGGTCAACGAGGTTAACCTCGCTTGAGCGTGAGATTATGACGGCGTTTTTAACGCTTATCGGGCGCACGTCAAGGCGGTACGCTATAACGTCCGTCAGCTTTTCAAAGGAGAACATAAGGGGCGTGTCGGGAGAAACGTTTCCCTCTTCGTCAACCTCAATTATTTCCCTTTGGGGCGTGCCGGAGTTGCGATTTCCGCCGAAGCGGATAAATTTGCGCTCGTCGTCGTTTTTTAAGTAAAGAAGCGCAGGGAAGCCTAGCCCCGTGTCAATTTTTTTAAGGGTTTCCTTGTTAAGTCCGCCCTCAGCATTTATCTTATCAAGCTTTTCTTTTGAAAGATGCTCGGCGGGATAATCGCTCTCAACGGTGAAAATATAGACGTCGTGATTTCCGCGGGGTTCGGGGCGCCACGCTATTTCTCTATCGTCAAAAATGAAGATACAGCCACGCCAGTCGGTGTCGGTTTTTACAGAAATCGTTTCCGCAATTCCGTCAACTTCCATATTGCCGATAAGATAGCATTTTCCTGCCTCGGCAACTACGGGAAGTCCCATTTCGTTTGCGTATTCGTGCGCTTTTTTTATTGCAAAAAAGTCGTTCGTAACTCCGTCGCCAACAGCGCCGAAGTCCTTATATCTTACAAAGCTTTGCATAAGCGTTAACCTCAAATTTCTGTGTACTTCGGATCTCCTTCGACCTTCTTCACACCCTCGATTTTCGTATCCTTGAAGAAAGGTACGTCGGGAATGGTAAGCTCGTAGCCGTTCTTTTCGTTATTGATAACCTTAATAAATTCCGGCGGCGTATAGGGGTTTACGTTAGGCTCGCCGTACGGATCGGGAGCGCCCGCTATCGCAAGGTTTTCGTCGTAGATAGAGCGGTAATATAAGCCGCGCGCGTTTTTCTTCATTGAAAAATCCGAGAACAAGTTTACAAGAGGCTTTGCGTTTTGAATTTTGAGGTTATCTATAACTACATTCGGGAAGTAGGTCACGTAGCCGTAATCGTGGTTTGCGCTTCTCGCAACGATAACGCAGGTAAGAGCGCTGTTGCCTTTAACGTCAACTATTTCGCAGTCCTTAAGCGTGAGAGTTCCGCGCCAAGTACAGCCGTAATCCTCACGGAGCTGGAGCGTATTTCCTATATCCCAGTTGTAAATTTTCGTGTTTTCAATCAGCATATCTCCGCCGCCCGTTAAGCGAATTGAACCTATCTCACAGTTTCTTATAATTCCGTTATATACGCCCTGGTGAGCATCGAAGCGCGTTAGTTTGCAGTTGTCGTAAATCATATTTTTGCAGGAATTCGTTCCCGCAACGCCCCACCACTGGCCAAACGAGGGCATAAGGGGATATTCGGGATCGCCCTTGAAGAAATTGTACTGGTCGCAATTTTTGAATACTATCTTATTCGACATCCAGCCGCCGATTTCATAAGTTCCCTGAAGATAATGGGCGCGGGACTGGAAGGTGCAATCCTCAAACGTAACGTTATGCGTTAAGTGCATCTGGAAAAACGAGTTATAAGAGTGGCCGATAAAGGGTACGCCGTCAACCAGTGTTCCCTTTAAAATCTCGCCCGTGATTTTATGTCTTACGTTTGTGACGCAGACGTTAGGGCGGCAAAATCTTATTCCGCGGTTTATCGAATAATATTTATCCACTATATTTACTTGACTTGCGCGCGAGATAATATTCCAGTTTTTAATCGTGAGCGTAGGCAAGTCGATTCTGTACGCGGTAATGCCCGTTACGGTTTCAAAATCGTAAAGAACGTGAGTTTTCTCGTCGATATTTCCGTCCTTATCAACTACGATAAGCTCCTTTTGACTAGAGCCGGAATTTGCGTTGTAGCCGTAGCGCTTATAGTGCATCGTATTTGAGTTCGTTACGACGAGCATTGCGGGGAAGCCCAGCCCCGTGTCAATTTTTTGGGTAACGTTTCTGATAATTCCGCCCGCCGCGTTTATCGCGGCGATATGCTCCTCGTCAACGCTTACGGGTTTATAGGGGCTTTTTACCTCGAAGGTTGCGGTGTTGTGCCTTTTATTCGCGCCCTCGCGCCAAGATATATCGCTGTCGTCAACGATTAGCGTTGCGCCGCAAAGGTCAACGTCGGTCATAACGGGAATTGATTCCGCAACTCCGTCAATCTCCGTGTCGGTGATAAGATAGGTTTTTCCGGGAGTGCCCTTTACCGAGAGCCCCGCTTCATTCGCCGCAATATGCGCGCGCTTCATTGCAAAAAAGTCGTTTGTAACACCGTCACCGACGGCGCCGAAATCCTCGTAAGTTATAAAATCTTTCATTTATTAAGTCCTCCGTTTGCAACTATGTTATAGTAAAGTTTGTTGAGTTGGCTTCTCTTAAGCGCATCTCGAAGCTCACGCTCGGGTGTGTGAGCGGCGTAGGACACGCCGTAGGTATATTCGAGCATTTTTTCGCCGAGCGCCTTTATTTTTTCGTAAAGCTCGCCCGTGCCCGCGCGATTTTCGTAAAGCGAGTCGTAGTAATCGAGGCAAAGCGCCATAAATCCGAAGACGTCAGCGCCGTAAACAAGGCCTCTTATATCCTCGGAGAGCCTGTCTATAATAGGCGGCGTTTTCAGCATTTTCGCAACGTCGTGCGGATTTTTTGCGGTTTTTAAGATATCGTCACCTGCGGAGAAAATTGCATCCTCGCGAATGATTCTGAATTCACGAAGCGCTTCCCTATATTCCTTAGCCATGCCGTAGGCTATCTCGGCTGCTCGGTTGCCAAGGTGGCTCTCCGTCATAAATGGCGTGTCGGGGCGCATTCCGTCCCAAGTCATAAGCGGATCAAGAACCGAGGTGAACCAACTGCGAAGCGACTGGCAAGGAGCGCCGGCTTTCTCAATTTTTTCATAAAGAGTGGCTACCCGTGTCGCATATTTCTCGTAAAGGTCGGAGAAATATTTGCGCTTAAGCGCATCAACGTCGGCGTGTCTATCGCGCGAGAGATTATAAAGTATAAAGTCGTTAAGGCGTCTTACGCCAAGCTCCGTTACCGAAAAGTGCATATACCCCATCTCAACGGCGCCGTTTTCAATATAATAAGGAACGTCCCGTTTCATTCTTTCCGTGAAAAGAAGCGGTAAGTCCTCAAGCTTTGAAACGTTATAGTATTCGTTTATCGCTATTTTGAAGCCCGTTTTGCACCAAGCCTCAAAACACTCGCGGTAATATGAATTTCTTTCGCACGGCTCGAAGATATTATGCTCATAGCAGCGTAAAATCGGGCAGAACATTCCGTAGTCGCCCGCCTCGATTAAGTTTTCGGGTACGGGATTCAGGGGTGCGGGCATAGTGTCCGTTCCCTCATATATATCAAACGTCAAAAGAGGATTTCTCTTTATTCTTCCCTCTTTGTGCGCTCGGTTAAGCGCCCCTCTTACGTGAGAGAGGAAGCGAAGCGTTATATCACTGCCGTTTCCGAGCTTTCTGCAAGACTCGCAGGCGCAGGATTTGCCCCAGGTGTCAAAGCCCGCAAGCTCGAGTATATCGGCGTTTTTCCATTCGTTTCGGCACTTCTCTATAACCGCCTCGGAAAGAACGTCTAAAAGCTCCACCGAGCTTACGCAGAACTGAACATCAAGTGCGTTATCGGCGGTTATCTCACCCTCGCGCTTGCCGTACCAATCGCGGTGCGCGTCAAGGTAAAGTTCGCCATTTTCGGTGCGCTTTTTGGGATCTATAATACCGCCTAAAATGTGGCCGCCCTTTTTAAGAGTTGCGCCGAGCTTACGAAGAAGCGGAACTGAATAGGCGTAGGGCGCTGAAAGCGACATTCTGTTTCTCGCCATCCAAGCGGCAATTTTGAATGACTCTTTCATAAGTCCCTCGAAGTGATATCCGCGTCCTGTTTGCATATCGTAGGAATATTCTTGCTTTTCCGGAAGAGTGATATTTTCAAGCATGGGTACGAATTCGTCTTCCGGTGAATACCAACGGAAGCCGTTTGCTTCAAGAAGCTCGTATACAGCGTAAAGCGCCGCTTTTCTCGATACGCCCCTTAAATAGACGCGTTTTCCCTCACCCGTTATTGAGAATTCTTCACCAAAGTCGCCCTCGGACTCGATAAAGACGCTAAGGTCGCCGTCCTCCTTATCGGAAACGAAAGCCTCTAGCCCTGCTTTATTAAGCCAAGTCACAAGTTCCTCTGCGGCATAGGAAAGCGTGCATCTTTCGGCGCGGAAATCATCGGTATCAAAATCAATTTTTTCCTCCTCGTGCGCCCAGATGGTATACTTCATCTCGGCTTTTTCATACGGCAGCTTTACGGAAATTTTCATTTTGTTCTCCTTGTCAAAAGCTCTTTTAAAGTTTGGTTTTCAAAACTTTTAAAGCTTTTTATAAACTATAGTTTGCTTTTTAGTAAAAATATTGATTTAAGTTTGGTTATGCTCAAACTTTCTTCGCACCGATAATTTCGGTATCACGGAAGAAAGGAACGTCGGGGACTATGACTTCGTAGCCGTTCTTTTCGTTATTGATAACCTTAATAAATTCGGGCGGCTGATAGGGGTTTACGTTCGGCTTGCCGTCCGTACAAATTGCGCCCTCAACTGCGATATTTTCGTCCTTTACGGAGCGGTAAAAATAATCGGAGCTTTGCTCGCTTCTTTCATAAACCAAAGGCAGCTCCTTGATGCAATCGGGAATTTTAACGTTATCTATTACGATATTCGGGAAATAGGTTTTATATCCGTAATTCCAGTTGGCGCTGTCCGCCATCATAAACGCGCAGAAGAGTCCGCGCGCATCGTAAAACTCGGAATTTCTTACGGTAAGCGTACCGCGGAACGTTGAGCCGTAGTCCTCGCGGAGCTGAAGCGTCGTGTAGCCGGTTTGATATATCTTGCAGTTTTCGATGAGCATATCGCCGCCTCCGATAAGACGGATTGAGGATATTTCCGAATTTTTGATAGCTCCGTTCACAACGCCCTTGTGAGCATCGTATCGCGTCATTTTACAGCCATCGTAAACCATATTTTTGCAAAAATTCGTTCCTGCAACGCCCCACCATCTGCCGAAAGAGGGGAACTCGGGATACTCGGGCAAGTGATGCGAGAAAAAGTTTCTCTGCTTGCAATTCTTTAATAAAAGATTATTGACCATGCGCGCGCCGAAATCGTAAGTGCCCTGAAGATAATAAGCTCTCGCTTGGAAAACGGAGTCTTCTACGGTGACGCCGTTTGCGTTTTCAATCTCGAGAAACTCATAGCAGTGACCGATGAAAGCCACACCGTTTTGAACTGCGCCTTTGTATATCTCGTTTATAACCTTATGCTCAATATTTCTTACAGTCACGTTTGAGCGCGAGACTCTTATGCCTCGGGAAATTCCGTGGCATTTATCAACGAGGTTTACCTGACTTGCCTTGGTGAGAACGAAAAGATTTTCAAAAACGAGCGGAGCTTCGTCTATGCGGTAAGCCTCAATTCTCGTCACCCTCTCGTAATCGAAAAGCCAGGGAGTTTTTTCGTCTATATTTCCCTCAGCGTCAACGAGTAAAAGCTCCTCTTTTGGAACACCCGAGTCCTCGTTTCCGCCGTAGCGGATATAAACCCTTTCATCGTCATTATAAACGATGAGCATTGCGGGAAAGCCGAGCCCCGTGTCAATTTTTCGGGTGCTTTTCGTTATTCCGCCCTCGGCATTTATCTTGTCTATATATTTTCGCTCTACGTCAATTTTCTCATAGGAAGATTCAACGGAAAAGATATGAGTGTTATGCCTTTTGTTTTTTCCAGGGCAATGGCAAACGTCCGTATCGTCTATAACCAAGCTTGAGCCGCAGAAATCCGTGTCCGTTTTAACAACGATGGAGCTTGCGACTCCGTCAATCTCCGTTTCCGAAACGAGATAGGTTTTCTGAGCGCCTGCTCTTACGGGAAGCCCCATTTCGTTGGCGTACTCGTGCGCGCGCTTCATCGCGAAAAAGTCATTCGTAACTCCGTCACCAACTGCGCCGAAATCATCGTAGCATACAAATTCTTTCATAAAATCACCATGCTTTAAGGGGCTCGTTTTAAGCCCGAAAATTACGTGTCTTGCGAGAAAAACATCAAAATGCGTATTTTCTCAATACCGTTGCCGTTATTTTCTTACCGCGCGAAGCTTTAAGGAATACGCCGAAAAGCTTTTTTTAAGCGCGAAATCTATTCCGTACTCGGAAAGCTCCTTGCCGTTCAGGATGCTTCCGTCATCCTTGACGTAGTCAAACGCCTCGTCAACGACAGGATAAACCGTGACGGAGTCCTGCATTATTTTATCGGTAAAGACGCATATTTCGCACTCGGAAAAGTCCTCGCTTCTGTATTCAAGCGCGGTTACGTTCCCACTGTCCGTTAGCACGTGGCAAAGGGCGCTTGCATAAAAATCGCGCCTGTTTTTGAAATCTTCAATAATGCTTTTAAGAGAATTGAAACTTCCCTCGGAGAGCGAATTAAGGTCAAATGAAAGTCCTATCGGGCTTCCCGAAAGATAGCCGCGAAGATATTCCGGAGAAACTCCTACTACGTGGTCCCATACGGCGTCGGCGCAGGAAATTATCTTGTCGGAGGAGCAGCCGTAAACGGGGGTTTTATCCGTTACGGAAGCAAGCGCGCACCAGCATTCGATAAGGCGAGGAGGCATACGCAAAAGCGTGTCCTTGTAGATGCGAAGCCCAACGTACGGGCTTTCGTTGTCGGTAGGCCAGAAGCTATCGTAAAGCGACGCCGTGTGCAAATTCATACAAGCACCGCCCGAGCCGCAGTTTTCAAGATATATTTCGGGGAATTTTTCGCGTATCTTCAAAATAAATCTATCGTGCGCCTCTTGATATTTCGTAAAGGACGATGAGTATTTATCGTATTCAAGGTCTGCGTTGAAATCGAGCTTAATATATTCGGCGCCGTATTTTTCAATAAGCTCCGTTACCGTTTTTAATATGTAATCAAAAGCCTCGTCATTTAGGAAATCGAGGAAATACGAGTTTTTTCCGCGAAGAAAATATTCGGGATGCGCGCTAAGAACCTCGGCAAAATCGCCTGCGCACTCCGGCTCAAGCCAGAAGCCGAACTTCATACCGCGCGAGCGCACGAGCTCAGCGAATTCCTGCATTCGTCCCTCGAAGCCTATTTCAAGATTTTCGCACCAGTCGCCGCGTCCATCGTACCAGTCCTTAGTTTTTCCGAACCAGCCTGCGTCAATAACAAAATATTCCACTCCGATTTCTTTAGCTCTTTCAAGCTGTGCTTCCATATCAGAGAAATTGAATTTATCGAATTTATAAAGCCAGGAATCGAATACAACGGGAAGCGCGCGCGCAGGATACTTTTCGTTAATATAAGAATGAAGCTTATATGCGTCAAGGTCTTTCTTGTTTTTAAATTCATAGTAGATTATCTCGGAGGCATTCAGAGTTTCGCCGGGAGCTATGGGCAAAGAAAGTCCATCGGGAAGAAGCCCTATTTCAATCTCGGTATGAGACGGCGTGCCTAGGCCCGAGTAAACGCGCGATGCTCTCATCTGCCAAGCGCCCGAAACTTTCAGGTGAAAAACTACGCCTCTATCGTTTTGCTTATTCCAAAGCGCCAAAATCGGCGCCGCATCGTGCGAGCCTCTTACGCTGTTGCACCTTGAAACGATAGAAGTAACGAGTGGCGCCCACGCGCCAATGCTTTCGTTCTGCCAGCCGTTATACTGCGTATAAACCTCCCAGTCGCCTCCGTCAAGGGAGAAGCGAGAGCCAAGGGAATATATTTTTTCTTCGCATTCACTGATGTTCGTGATAGCGTCGCGCCTTGTGAAAACGCCGTACTTATGCTCTTTTATTTCTGCCGAAAGCTTTATTTTTTCGTTCTCGAAAAGAAATCCGAAATCCGTTTTCAAGGGTGCTTGGCAAAGCTCGCCAAAACTGCCGAGAACGGCAAAAATATCAGACGCTTCTTTAGCTCTTTTGTAAACTTTCATATACATTCCTTTGTTTTTTCAGGTATTATAAGTGCGTAGCATTCAGGCGAAAACGTGCCGTGAACAAGGCGCTTTACGAGTTTTTCGGAAAAGCAAAGTGCTTCCTTAGCGTCAGGGCAGCCATTGTCGTAATGCTTGCCGAGGTCAAATCTTTCAATATCAAGTCTAAAGGGCTCGCCCTTTTCCATACCAAATCTTTCCTTGTCGATAAAAAGGGTGAAAAGATAAGCCCCGTCACCGAGATTTTCTTTCGTGAAGCGGTATTTCCGAAGCTCCGCATCTGCTTCGCTCGGGTGGATAGAGAAAGCGCTCGATGACACCGAGAACGTGAAAAAGCTTCGCCTTGAAACCGCAAATTTGAACTCGTTTTTAGAAATCCAAATAGGTGCTAAGGGGTGAAACATTCTAAATTCCGGCCTAATTATTATGTAATCGTCAGAAAGGCTTTCGGCATAGATTGAAAGCTTATAGCAGTCGGAAAGTTCCTCTATCTTCACCTCGGTCAAGCCACGCTCACCCGAGCTTTTGACAAGCGGAAGCCTTTCGTCTTTGCCTATTTTATAAACGCGCTTGCTTCCCTCTCCCGCATAAAACGCAAGGGGCACTTCACCGTTTTTTATTCTAGCCTCAACTTCGGGAAATTCCGTTTCCAAAAGCTTTTGAAGCTTCTCTATTCTCCACCTTAATTTTTCGGGGAAAATTTTATGTCCGTGCGCCTCACTGTGATAGCCTATACGGTTATCGGCCTCGCATATAGGAATAAGCCTTTCGCTGTTTGAAATTTCCTCGTTTACGATTTCACGAAGCTCGGATAAAATTGACACGGGGTTACCCTTGCCGATGCCGAGAAGCCTGCGAAGATAATAAAATCTTATTATATTGTATCCGCTTCTAAATATAACGGACGTCGCGCGGGCAACGGAAATCTGTTCTTTTCTTTCCGCACATCCGTAATCCTCCAAGGAGTCAAGAGAAGAGATGCCGCGCGTCCAATGGCGCACCATCAAAGAAACGAGCTCTTCTATTTCCTCGTGAGTATGTCCGTTGCACATACATTCGCCGAGGCGGTCACCGCCGACGGCATCAACTGCAAGCCAGGTTGACGGCATTGAACGGTCGATGGGCTTCAAATGAAGCGGAGCTACGGGGCTGTCCTGCATTGGACCGAGCCATTCAAACGAAACGCTTACGGGGAAATTGCGATAGCCCTCTTCAAAATCGAGCCACGCGCTTGCAACGCTTTTTGCATCCTTGCCCCAATAAATTCCCGCGAGCTTTTCAAGAAATTGCTCCTTCGTTTCTTCAAAGGACAAGAAGGCAAGTTCGCCCGCCGCTTTATTCATAAGGCAGGGATAATTGCCGAAAAACCAGCATTGCATTACGCCCTCAATGGCGTTTTCATAAAAATATTTGTATTTATCGTAAAGTATTCCCGGCACGGAAACATAAGGAACGGTTGAGATCTCGTGCGAGGAGCATACCTGTATTTTCGCGTAGGTTTTGCGCTTCAGCCTTTTATTAAGCTCTATAGTTTTTTCAAAAAGCTCACCGGGACCACTGTACGAAAGCCAATAATCGTACGAAACTCTTTTTTTACCGAGCTGCAAGGGGCGTCCGAAGTCCTCAAAATTTTGAAGGTGGATAACGCCCTCGTCACGCTCTTCGCACGACTCTTTTAGGTCCTCGTCACTCCAATTTCTCTGCTCATACGTCCAGCTAATATATTTTGCCTCGGGGTTTACCTCGCGCATTGCATCCGCTATCGTTTTTTCAACGAACGCAAGCGCCTTTCCTATAGTTCCGAACTTCGCCTTGCACCTTTTGCACAACAGGTGGGGGCCGTTTGACGCGCATGTTGAAAGCGACTCACCGACAGTGAGGTTTATGTAACCCGCAAGATGCGTCACCTTAGTGAAAATTTCCTTCACCGCAAAGCGAAGATATTCTACGCTCTTTTCCTGCGAGGGACAAAGCATTCTAATGGGCGCACCCTCTGCGTCATCCATCAATTCGGGATGCTTCAAAAGGTGGGGATTATCACAGGATGATGCGGGATCAACCGCAAAAAGATATATACGTATGCCGTATTTTCTGCATTTTTCAACAACGGCATTAAGCTTGCTTATGCGCTTTTCGGCATCCGCGCCATATTCTTTGGCGTAGGGATTTTTCGCAAGATAGCGAAGCGAAGCGCCAAGCCAAAGGACGTTTATGCCATCGTGCATAAGGCGGTTAAGATAGCCGTCGGGATAATAGTCAACGTCATCTATAAGCTCGTTTTCGTTCTCCTCAATTTCCGAATGGCTTGAGGGGGTGAAATAGCATCTTGAAATTCTATCTTTTATAAAAGGCTTTCTTGAAATTTCGCCAAGAGGAAGAAAGCTTCCCGAGCGGCGCTTCATCTCGTCCTCAATAAAAACAAGAGCGCGGCGAACGCCCTCGGTGTCGCCCGAAATAACGGTGATGCCCTCTTCGTTCACTCTAAGCGTGTACGCCTCGAAGCAAGCCAAAGGCTTTTTAAGAAAGCGCAAATAAAATCCGCCGTACGCCTTTTTTATCCCCACGGACTCCATAAATGATAAAAAATCCTCGTACGAGGTTTTAAGAAGTCCCTCTTCGTCGGGGAACGAAAAGTCAAGCGAAAGCGAGCTTATAAAAACTTCGCCCGTCTTTTTCTCTCTTTGATTCCAAAGTGGCGGCTTTTCCGAGTGAAAAGGCAAAGAGAGGTCCTTAGCGAAAGTAATTTCCGGCAGTTTATCACAAAACTCATCGCGCAACTGAAAATCAATCATAAGAACCTCTTAAATCTTAACTTTTAAGTTTATTATAATACCAGACACGAAAAAAGTCATTATAAAATAGTAATTTTAAATTAAACTATCGTATTTTTTGCAATATTTTATCAAAAACCGCGCAGCCGAGGAGGGCTTTTGCTTAGCGCTTTTTCGCGCCTTCTATGAGCGTGTCCTTGAAGAAAGGAACGTCGGGGACTATGACTTCGTAGCCGTTCTTTTCGTTATTGATAACCTTAATAAATTCGGGCGGCTGATAGGGGTTTACGTTAGGCTTGCCGTCAGCGCATATAGCGCCCTCGACCGCAATATTTTCGTCACGCACGGAGCGGTAGAAATAGCCGTACTTGTTTTCCTTCATTTCGAATTCAAAAAGCAAAGGAAGCTCTTTAAGCGTGTCGGGTATCTTAACGTTGTCTATAACTATATTCGGGAAATAGGTTTTATAGCCGTAGTTGTGGTTTGACGAGTGCATCATCATAAGCGAATTGAATGCGCCTAAGGTATCGTAAAACTCACTGTTTCTTATCGTGAGAGTTCCGCGCCAGGTGCAACCGTAGTCCTCTCTTAATTGAAGCGTCGTGTAAGTGTTCTGATAAATTTTGCAGTTTTCAATGAGCATATCGCCCGCGCCGATAAGACGGATAGAGGAAATCTCACAGTTTTTAATAGCTCCGTTGACAACGCCGCAGTGCGCGTCGTAGCGTGTCAGCTTGCAACCGTCGAAAACCATATTCTTGCAGCCGTTCGTGCCCGAAACGCCCCACCATTTGCCAAACGAGGGAAGCTCGGGGCGGTCGTAGTTGTAATGCCCGAAGAAATTCCACTGCGAGCAATTCTTAAGCAAAAGGTCGTTAACCATATAAGCCGAGAAGTCGTACGTTCCCTGAAGATAGTAAGCTCGAGCTTGGAGAACGCTGTCAATGATTTGCACGTTATGCGCGCAGCTTATCGAAAGGAAGTTGTAGCTGTGACCGACGAAGGGCACGCCGTCCTTAAGCGCTCCTCTGTAAATCTCGTTTATAACCTTGTGCATAACATTTTTAACCACGGTATTTGAGCGAAGAATCTGAACGCCTCGTCTTATTGAATGATATTCGTCCACAAGATTAACCTGACTTGCCTTTGTGAGAACGAAGAGATTTTCAAAAACGAGCTCGCTTGCGTCTATTCTGCGCGCCTCGATTTTCGTCACCTTTTCGTAATTAAAGAGCCAGGAGGTTTTTTCGTCTATATTTCCCTCCGCGTCAACGACGATAAGCTCCGCCTTGGGATTTCCGTCGTTAGCGTTTCCGCCGTAGCGGATATACACCTTTTCGTCGTCGTTATATACTATGAGATGCGCGGGATAGCCGAGTCCCAAATCAAGCTTTTTCGTTTCGCCTATTTTAATTCCGCCATCTGCGTTTATTTTATCAATATATTTTTTGTCAACCTCAACCATCTCGTACTCGCTTCTGACGGAGAAAACGGGGATGTTGTGGCGCTTGTTCTGGTCCTCGCACCACGAAATTTCCGTGTCGTCTATAACCACGGTTGAGCCGCAGAAGTTCGTGCTTGTCTTTACGACTATAGGGCTTGCAACGCCGTCAATTTCCGTTTCCGAAACGAGATAGGTTTTCTGCGCGCCCGCTCTTACGGGAAGTCCCTTTTCGTTGGCGTACTCGTGAGCCGCCTTTATAGCAAAAAAGTCGTTGGTAACACCGTCGCCAACGGCGCCGAAATCGTCATAGCATACAAATCTTTCATCCATTTTAAAAACCTCGCATAGTAAAAAGAAAATTTAAAGAAGCGGAAGCCGACTTTTAAAAGCGCCGCGCTCCTTCATTCCATTTTACTACGAGGGCCAAGAAAAATCAATAGAAAATCGCCACTTTGTAAATTTATTTTTATATATTTTGAGTTTCGCTTTTGTTTACAAAATATTTAAAATCGTGTGTTATAATAGGTTTACAGCACTTTTTGCAATGTTTTTTGTGTAAAATGTAATTTTCTTACCACTTCCTTATTTGTTATAATTGTTATATATAAGATTTTAGGAGAAAGCTATATGGAACGTTCAGAAATTTTCGAGGCTGCAAAAAAGCGCGGCTACGTTCTCTACTCAGACTTCGGCGCTAAGGGCGACGGAATTCACGAGGACCACGAGGCTATAAGAGCGGCACACGAATTTGCCAACGAAAACGGCTTTCCCGTTAAGGCTGATTTGCAAGCGACCTATTACGTAGAAAAGAAAAGCGCCGCTGCCATTATAAAAACCGACACGGACTTCCGAGGCGCTACCTTTATTATAGACGACACCCGCTTAACGAGCGCCGATACCTGCTACACCTTTATGATAGACTCCGACGAGGAAAGCTTTTTCTTCGAGCGTGGAAGCGACGAGGTTAAAGCCTTCAACGAAATGAAGGACGAGGACGGCATAGTTATCAAGGGCATAAACCACGGCGACGAAAGAACGAGAAAATTCCCTCTCGCCCTCGGCTACGAGGCTATGATAAGAGTTTTCGACGACGACTCCATTGCCTACAACCGCTGGGGCTACGTTGACTCCGTCGGAAGCGCTCAGGAGGAATGTTTCCTCGTTGACAAGGACGGAAATATCGATCCCTCCACCACAGCTCTTATAGATTACCGCAAAGTCACGCGTCTTCTCATACATAAAACCGAGATAAAGCCCATTACCGTAAAGAACGCAAGATTTATCGGCCTCGCAAGCCAGATGAACACAATTCTTACGGGCGGAAACCTGTCAACCGGAATCAGAGTTGCCCGTCCGCATACTACCGTAGAAAATATCGAGCATATCATCAAAAACGAGCGCCCTCGCTCCTCTTGCGCAAGATATAATGCGGAAACGGATTTTTGGGACGACGTTACGGGCGAGGGATTTTTCTTCAGCGTAGATACGAACAAGATTTATAAAAACGGCGAGATTTACGAGGGAAAAGACGTTCTTCGCTTCCGCGGCCACACCTACACGGGCTTCATCGCTATGGGCGGAACGTACGACGTACTTATAAAGGACTGCGTTTTCCAGGCGAGAACCTATTACAACTCGGGCACGTACGACATCAGCTGCTACAATTCAACTCACGTCGTTTTTGAAAATTGCGTACAGTCAAACTATTACGATCCGCGCCCGCGCTTCCAGGTTTACGGTGAGTCAAGCTACCCGAACCTTTCGCTTTGCTGGGGCGTTATGGGCTCGAACTACTGTAAAAATATCGACTTTATAAACTGCATACTGACTCGTTTCGACGCTCATAGGGGTGTTTACAACGGCAGAATTATCGGCGGCAAAATGGGCGTTCTCCGTCTTATCGGCGGCGGCGAATTTTTGCTTGACGGAGTTGAGATAGCGAGGGGAAACGGCGCTCCCTTGCAGCTTCGATCTGACTACGGAGGAACGTTTAACGGAACTCTCACGGTGAGAAACTGCACTTTCAAGCACCCTGCCGAATCCTCTACGGGACAAAAGCTTCCGATTGAGGCGCTTATCGATGCGCCGACGGCAAACTGGAACAACGGCTACGGAAACTATTTCCCGAACGTCGTTATAGATAACATTAAGATAGACACCGTCCAAACGGAGCTGCCTCTCGTTGCAAATTCGAAAACGGAATACAATCCGGAGGGCACGCATTACCCGATAAGAAGCTTGCTTGAACCGGTGCATGATCCCGACGCTCCTTTCGACGTTTACTACGAAACGCGCGACAAGGAAGTTTATAAAAACCACCCCGAAAGATTCAAATTCCTTGATGGCAAGGACGTAACGCCCGAAGTTATCGAGCATAAGAACAAGACCTATACACTTATTTTCCGCGGCGTTAAAAACATAAACCCCTATCACCCCCCGAAATTCATTGAAATCAAGAATATGAAGGGCGCCCACAACGCAAACGGCGAGCCCCTCACACTTTCGCTTTTCGATTGCGATTTCTTTAAAAACACCGAAATATTTGACTGCGACTCAGTTCTTAAACGTACAGAGTCGTAAGGAAAGGAAAGATTATGAAAAACATCAAGAGTATTTTAACCTTTATTCTTGCGCTGACACTCGTTTTCGCGCTTTTTGCGTGCGGAAAGAATCAACAGCCACCGGAGGGCGGCGGCACGGGCGAGGCTTGCTCTCATACCGACGACAACTCCGACTGCAAGTGCGATAAATGCAAAAAAGCTCTTTCGCACGAGGACGAGGATGAGGACGGCGTCTGCGACGTTTGCGACGAGGAGCTTGACACGGGCTCTGAAACCAAAGACGGCATAGTTCTTATCGAGGACGAGGAGATACTTTTCCAAATCGTTCTCGGAGGCGACGTTGACCTTGAGACGAGAATCTATATTGACGGCATATCCGACATTGTTGACGAGCTCGGCGGCGAGCTTGTCGTAGTTGAAGACACAAATGGCGACGAGGCTGACGTTGAAATACTTATAGGCACCGTAACGAGCCGTGGCAAAGACTATGAATACAAGAAAACCGACCTTGGCGTTAAGGGCTACGTTATCACGGCTTTTGACGAGAGCAAAATCGGCATCGTGGGCGGCTCTGAAAAGACGCTTCTTGAAACCGTAACGAAGTTTTTCGAGGATGAGCTCGAGCTTGACAAGAGAGCGGATGAGCTTAAGGACTACACCTTTACCGAGGACTCCGAGGTGCTCGAAATTCAGGACGACTACAAAATCACCTCGCTTACCGTTAACGGCAACGAAATAAAAGATTACGTTATAACCAAGAACTCCGAATACAACGAAACCAACGTTGCGGCAAAGCGCTTGCAGCAAACTTTCTATGAAAAAGCGGGCATTTGGCTTGAAATAGTTGAAGAATCAAAGGCGAGCGGCAATCTTATCAAGGTCTCTTGCGTTGGCAAGGACGAAGCGGGCAACAAGGGCTTCCGCGCGACTCTTGACGGCGACGACCTCGTTTTCGAGTGCGGCTACGCTAACAAATACCCCGAAATGATAGAGGAATTTATCAATAAAACCTTCTTTATGGTAACGGGCGAGGTTGAACTTGGCGAATACACCCCCGAAAGCTACGCAAACAGAGTAAGCTATAAAGAATTCGGCGCTGTCGGCGACGGCGTAACGGACGATAGCGCAGCTATCCGCGCGGCTCACGAATTTGCTAACAAAGGCGGCCAGCTCGTCGTTGCGGAATCCAATAAAACCTATTATATAGCAGGCCCTTGCGACACGATTTCCGTTAAGACTAACGTTGACTGGGGCGGATGCAAGTTCATTTTTGACGATACGATAGTTACCGGCTCAACGACAGCGCCCATATTCTCTATCGATCCCGATTTACCCAACTCGACGATTTCAAGCGGAGATTTCTTCAAGGCTCTCAACGCAGACCCCGACGGCGACGGCATAGTTATCTACGGTATTAACCACGGCGACGGACAGACGACAAAGCTCGGTAACGGCCTTGGCTACGCGGCGCTTCTTACAATCTACGACACGAGCTCCAATATGTATATCCGCTGGGGCTACGTTGACGGACAGAATCACACCCAAGAAGAAATAGTTCTTATTGACAAGGACGGTAATATCGATCCCTCAACGCCTTTCCTTATCGACTTTGAAAAGGTTACGAAAATAAAGGTTCAAAACCTTGAAAACATAGATCCCATCACTATCAAAAACGCAACCATCACAACCCGCGCGACGAAGATTAACAAGGCGGGCAACATCACGCGTAACATCGTGGTTAACCGCGCTTACACAACCCTTGACGGTATCAAGCACGTAGTTGAGGGCGAATACGACGGCGTTAACATCGGTATGCTTGCGGGAGAAGAAAGAACCCCCTTGAAGCTTGACGAAAAGCTCGGATACTACGTTCCCGCTGACGGATATACCGCAGACCGCTACAATATTTACGACTCAAACGGCAATAAATACACCGGAAAAGACGTAGTTCTTATGTCGGGCGTTACCTACACGGGTATTATAAACGTTTCGTTCTCCGAGGGAGTAACCGTAAAGAACTGCGAATTCCAAGCAAAAATGTACTACGGAAGCGGTACTTACGACTTAAACCTTTACAATGCGAATAACGTAAAGTTTATTGACTGTATTCAGACGAACTTCTTCGACGAAACGAGAGGCGCAACCACCCCCAACCTTACCAGATGCTGGGGCGTTATGGGCTCAAACTACTGTAAGAATCTCTCGTTCAACGGCTGCCGTCTTACCCGTTTTGACGCTCACTGCGGCGTTTACAACGCAGAAATGATTGACTGTGAGGTCGCTCTTATAAGACTTATCGGCGGCGGTGATTTCACGCTTGACGGCACGACCTTCTACTTCCACCAGAGCGGCGCTCCCATACAGCTTCGTGAGGACTACGGCGCAACATTCAACGGCACGGTAACCATTAAGGACTGTACCATAAATTCACTCGGTGAAATGACAGGCCTCGTTTCCGCTCCTACCGCTAACTGGGATAACGGATACGACACTTATTTCCCGAACCTCGTTATCGATAATCTTCAGCTCGGAAACGCGCAGACGACCTTTAATATTCTTGCGAAAGAAACGGAAAGCTACTCGAAGTCGAACCTCTATCCTTCAAGATGCCCCGCTCTTGAAGACGTTCACGACCCCGACGCTCTTTTCACCGTTTATTACACGACGGCAAACCCGAATCTCGTTACCGAGAAGCCCGAAAAATTCCCCTATCTTGACGGCTTTAAAAAGGTTTCAAAAGATCCCATATCACTTAAAAACGGCGAATACACCGTTGTTGATAACGGCGACGACACCTACACGGTAGTTGCTAAAGGCGCTAAGAACGTAAGACCTTACAACGCTCCCGAATTTATCGAAATCAAGAATATGACGAATTTCAAAAACGGAAAAGGCCAGTCGGTTACACTCCAGCTTTACAACTGTCCTTTCTTCGACGAAACCGAAATTATTGACGCAGATAAGGTGCTTAAGAAAGTTAAGCCCTGATAAGTGATGCCTTAAGGCATAAGAAAAATGAGCACATTCAAAAAAATGCTCCCCGAATTTTCGGGGAGCATTTCACGTTATTTATAATATTTCAGGACCGAAGGTCATTTCATTCGGCAAACTTGCCCTGCGAATTTCGTTTCACGCCTCAGCGCGCAACCTCTTCCATAATAAACGCTTCGAGTATATCGCCCTCTTTGATGTCGTTAAACTTCTCAAGTCCGATACCGCACTCGTAGCCGGTTGCGACCTCACGCGCGTCGTCCTTGAATCTCTTAAGGGATCCTATCTTATCCTCGAATATAACTATACCGTCACGAACGATACGGATATTTGCGTTACGGGCAATCTTACCGTCCTGAACGTAAGAGCCTGCGATCGTTCCAACGTTGGGAACACGGATAGTCTGACGGACTTCGGCATGGCCGAGCACGACTTCTTTGTAGGTAGGCGCAAGCATACCCTTCATTGCCGCTTCAATCTCTTCGATTATTTCGTAGATTATGCGGTGGCATCTTATATCAACGCCGTTTCTTTCGGCGGAGTCGATAGCGTTCTTATCGGGGCGCACGTTAAAGCCCGTGATAATTGCGTTGGATGCCGTTGCGAGCATAACGTCGGATTCGGTAATTCCGCCGACGGCGCTGTGGATAACGGAAACCTTAACCTCTTCGTTTGAGAGCTTAAGAAGCGACTGCTTAACGGCTTCAACCGAGCCTGCAACGTCTGCTTTAACGATAATGTTAAGGGTTTTAACACCCTCGGCAATCTGGTTAAAGAGGTCGTCAAGGTTAACTCTTGCGTTAGCGGCAAGAATTTCCTGTCTTTGCTTTTCACGGCGCTGGTCGGCAAGGTTTTTCGCCATTCTTTCGTCTTCAACCGCATTAAGCTCGTCACCCGCCTGGGGAACGTCGTCAAGACCTACTATCTCAACGGGAACGGACGGGCCTGCCGTCTTTATCATTTTACCCTTATCGTCAACCATTGCGCGCACTCTACCGACGGCGTTACCTACGATTACGTAGTCACCCTGGTGGAGCGTTCCGTTCTGGATAAGAACAGTTGCAACGGGGCCGCGGCCACGGTCGAGCTTCGACTCGATAACAAGACCTCTCGCGCGCTTTGCGGGATTAGCCTTAAGCTCCTTAACCTCGGCAACGAGAAGAACGCTTTCAAGAAGATCGTCAATACCCATGCCCGTGAGAGCCGAAACGGGAACGCAGATAACGTCGCCGCCCCAATCCTCGGGAACGAGCTCGTACTGAGTGAGCTGATTTAAAATATTATCGGGGTTAGCCGTGGGTTTATCCATTTTGTTGATAGCGACGATAATGTCGATACCTGCCGCTTTTGCGTGGCTTATCGCCTCAACCGTCTGGGGCATAACGCCGTCGTCTGCCGCAACTACGAGGATTGCAATATCGGTAGACTTTGCGCCTCTCATACGCATTGCGGTGAACGCCTCGTGGCCGGGCGTATCAAGGAATGTGATGTCCTTATCGTTGATTTTTACTCTGTAAGCGCCGATTGCCTGCGTGATACCGCCTGCCTCGCCACGCGTTACGTTGGTGTGTCTTATTGCGTCGAGAATCGAGGTTTTACCGTGGTCAACGTGTCCCATAACGCAAACGACGGGAGCTCTTTCCTCAAGGTCCTCAAGGTTATCCTCTGCCTCGGTGAAGAGCTTTTCTTCAATGGTAACTACGACTTCTTTCGTTACCTTTGCGCCAAACTCGTCTGCAATGAGCTCTGCCGTGCCGTAGTCAACTACGTCGTTAAGGCCCTTCATCTCGCCCATAAGCATAAGCTTTTTGATAACCTCGCCTGAGGTTTTCTTAAGGCGTGAAGCAAGCTCCGATACGGTGATTTCGTCGGGCACGGTGATTTCAAGCTGCTTGTTTCTAGCTCTTTCGGCTTCAAGCTTCTTGATTTTTTCCTGCGCCGCTCTTTCCTTATCCTTTGCGCTCTTCGCATTCTGGCCGCGGTTATCCTGCTTCTTAAGCTTCTGCTTCGAAGCCTTATTGTCAGTACCGTTCATTATTGCGAAGTATCTGTCGTTATAGTGGTCGTCGTACTTCGAGAGGTTGACGTCCGTTGTTCTCATATCAACTACACGGGTTTTGCGTGTGTCGGCGGTGTATTCCGCATTGATATTTACCCCACCCTTAACGCTCGACATATCGATTGTGGGAGTGATGGTTTTAAACTGCTGCTTCTGAGCCTTTTTCTCTTCCTTTTTAGGCGCAGGCTGAGGCTTCTTTTCCTCAGGCTTCGTCGCAAGCTTCTGCTGCTTTTCAAGCTGAAGCTTCTGCGCAGGGCGAAGAGCGTTTACGTCCTTTGCGACGTCTTGCGCGGGCTTCTTGATTTCCTGCTGAGGCTTTTGCTGAAGCGTAATTTCGGGCTTCTGCTGAGGCTTCAATTCCGGCTTCTGCTGAGGCTTCTGCTGGAGCTTTCCGCCCTGACGGAATCCCTCTGCCGCGCGATTCATGCTGTCAAGCTTTTTCGCAAACGGATTTTCCTGCGGTCTTTCGTTATAGCGCTGATATTGCGGCTTTTCGGGACGGCGAGGTTTATCCTCACGGGGCTTGTAATTCGGATTGTGATATTCCGTTTGATTATTCTTCTTTTCCTCGGCCCTCTTTTCCTCCGCCTTGGGAGCTTCGGGCTTCTTTTCTTCCGCCTTAACGGCAGGCTTTGCCTCGGGCTTCTTCGCCTCGGGCTTCTTTGCTTCGGGCTTCTCCGCCTTTTTCTTTGGCGAAGAAATCTTTATTTTGCCGTCAAGATAGTCCTCGATATTTTTCATTGAGTGCGTCAAGGTGAGCTTGGCTATGAAAAGACCGAGCTCGTCGTCTTGCACCGTTGCGCTTGAATTTTTCTTAATATCAAGCTCCGAGAAAACCTCGATGACCGCCTTTGAGTCCATATTAAAATCTTTTGAAATCTGAGTTATTTTCTGAGCCATATAAGTTACCGGTTTTCGTATAAGCGAAAACTTCCTTTCTTATGTTGTCGGGTTCAGCGCTTTCTTTATCTCTTCGCTAAAACCCGAATCGGTTACCGCAATTGCCATCGGCGCATAAGTCTTTCCGAGAAGCGCTCCGATTTTTTCCGCCCCTAAGGGAAGAATTGCGTACGGTATTCCGTAAAACTCACATTTTACGGTAAGCTTTTTTTTCGTGCCCTCACTTGCCGCATCGGATACCAAAACGAGCTTTGGCGAACCCTTAGCCATAGCACGACAAACTGATTCTGTACCTATAATCAGCTTTCCTGCTCTCATGGCGAAGCCAAGCATACCGAGAAGGCGCGTTTCGTTAATTGCCAACTGCAAGCTCCTCTTCAAGACGGGTGTAAACCTCATCGGGAATCGTACATTCGAGCGAAGCCTCAAGACGTTTTTTCTGTCTTGCCTTCTTAAAGCAATCAAGCTTCTTGCAAATATATGCGCCTCGGCCTGATTTTTTGCCCGTGAAATCCACGACTATCTCACCCTCCGGCGTTCTTAAAACACGGATAAGCTCGTTTTTGGCGAAATGCTCGCCACAGCCCGTGCAACGTCTTTCGGGAAGCTTGCGAGGCTTCAAATTTACCTCGCTCATTACGCCTTAATATCTATCTTGCAGCCCGTGAGTCTTGCTACGAGCTTTGCATTCTGACCTTCTCTTCCTATAGCAAGGGAGAGCTGTTCGGGCGCAACGGTTACGCGGCAGGAGCGCTCGCCGTCCATAACCACGGAGATTACAGATGCGGGAGAGAGAGCCTCCGCTACGTATTCGGGAAGATTTTCGCTGTATCTTATAATGTCTACCTTTTCATTTCCAAGCTCGGAAAGAATTGCGGAAATTCTCATTCCGTTCTTACCGATACAAGAGCCTACCGCATCAACGTTTTCATCACGTGACATAACGGCAATCTTGCTTCTGCTTCCCGCCTCACGGGAAACGCCCTTAATGATTATCGTTCCGTCCTGAATTTCGGGAATTTCAAGCTCGAAAAGGCGCTTTACGAAATTGGGATGTATTCTTGAAAGGGTTACGATAGGTCCACGCATCTCGCCCGACTTTACCTCGGAGATGAATACCTTGATTCTGTCGCCAACCTCGTGAACCTCGCCGGGAATCTGCTCCGCCTTAAGAAGCGTTGCGTAGCCTGTTCCGGTGTCAAGAGTGAGGTTACCCGTCTGCATATCAACCTTATCAACGATAGCGGTGATGATTTCCTCACGCTTTTCCTCGTATTCTCTCGTCTGACGCTCACGCTCCGCATCTCTTATCGCCTGAACTATCATCTGCTTTCCGGCAACTGCGGAAAGGCGTCTGAAATTCTTGGTTTTAAGCTCGGTTTCAAGCGTTCCGCCAAGCTTGTTGCGGCGGCTTATCGCCTTTGCGTCGGAAAGAGCGATTTCGGTTTTGGGATCGAGAACCTCGCCGTCAGCAACGACCGTGCGCTGCTGATAAACTCTGAAATCCTGCTTGACGGGGTCGAGCTGAACTCTGATAACCGTCGTAGCGCCGACTTCCTTGCGGCACGCATTTGCAAGCGCCGCTTCGATCTTTGCGATCATGTACTCTTTCGGGATGCCCTTCTCCTTTTCAAGAAGCTCAAGGGCAGAAAAGAAATCCTGATTCATTTTTCTTTACCTCATATATATATTTTTTATTACTCAAAATAAACTGTCGTGAGCTTTGCTATCTCGCTTTTTGAAAGCTCGTAATCAATCTCACCGACGGTGACGGTTATCTTGCCGCCCTCGTATGATTTAAGCTCGCCCGTAAGGCTCTTCTGACCGTCCTTGGCTGTGAAAAGCTTCGCCTCGACCGTCTCGCCGATAGAAAGGGTGATATGCTCGTCGCTTTTAAGCTCTCTTTCAATTCCGGGAGAGGAAACCTCAAGATAATAAAAATTCTCGATAGGATCGTGCTCGTCAAGGATAGGATCTATGGCTCTGTGCACCTTTTCGCAATCCTCGATTCCTATTCCGTCGTCGGAGTCAATGGTTATTTCAAGGTGATAGTCAGCTCCGATTTTCTGATAGCTTACGTCCCATATTCTGTAGCCGAGCTCCAAAACGGAGGGCTCGATCAACTCTCTTACGGTTTCTTTAATGCTCTTTTTCATACTTCTCCTTACAACAAACGAAGAGTGACTCGCAAGCCACTCTTCATAATTCATATTAAACTATAACTATTATAACATATATTTTAAAAAAATCAAGAGGTTTTTCAAAAAACTTTCAAAATGCGCCCGCGAGGGATAATTCTCATTCAAAAAGAACGGAAATTTCGCTCATACGCTTAGCAAATCAGCCCCTCTTGCGCCGTCTTCTGCGCGCGATTTTTCGGTTTTTCGTCAGGCGGGCATAGCTTAGCATGAGCTTTTCAAGCTCTTCGTTTATCTCATTTCTGCGATTTTCAAGAGCCTCAAGCGCCTCAGCCTTTTCGTCCTCCGTCATAACGGAAACGTCGTCAAGGTCGTCGTATTTTCTTTTTGAAAAAAGCGGCAATTTTTCGCCCTCCTTAATAGATTAAAGAACCGATTTTAAGTAAAGATACGCTTTTCTGAAAAACTCGTTAACGGGCGCTTCGTAGCGCAGGTAAAATACCGCAAGCGTAACGAGGGCGGCAAGGGTTAGAAGAATCCATGCCAGCTGGAATTTCAAGCTTCTTGCAACTACGGCGTAATGCTTCGCCTTTTTCAAAAAGCGGCGGTAATCCGCAAGATAGCGCTTTATGCTCTTTCTATTCTCCGAAATTTTAAGCTTCATATCTCGCTTTGCCTCGCCTCGAGGCTTGGTTTTGCGGAGCTTGTATTTAAGAGTTGCGATAAGCATTTCGGCGTCGATTATTTTGTTCACGCATCTTGCGAGCTTTTCTTTAATATCAAGCGGCACACGCTCGCCTATAACACGCATTTCACTACGGAAAACAGCGGAGGTTTTTCTTGCGGCGCGTCTTTTTATTTTGCGCAATCTCTGATTCAATTTTCCGTCGCCGCCGCCTCTTATATCGCCCGAATAAAGCTTTATAAGCTGCTCGTTTATCCTCTCCCTTTCCGAGAGAAGCGCATCAAGCGACATTGCGAGCGAATCAAGCTTATCGATTTTCGAGCGCTTCGTGATTCCGAGGGAATCGGCGCTGACGAGAAGCTGGGAATAATATCTTTCGGAATCGAGCTTTTCGTATTTTAACTCACGCTTTCTTTCTTTTTTAAGCTTTCTTATTTTCTCTTTTATAGCTCGGCGCTCTCTTTCCTTTTCCCTATAGCTTGGGTTGAATGAATAGTCAAGATAATCGAGCTCCGACTCAAGATTTATTCTGAGAGCTTCGCTTCTCGTTTTGAAAAACTCCGTATTTCTTTCGATTTTTTCTCTGTATTTTAAAAGCTCTTCTCCGTTTTTTGACGGCTTTTTGCGATTTCGTCCGACAAAGCTCGCAATCCTCTTCTCTTCCCTTTTCGCCTCGCGCAAAAAGCGAAGCTGCTCTCGCCTTTTTTCACGGCGTGAGGCCTTTTGCGAATAGACGAATGAAAATTCCTCGCCGTCATACTGCGGTATGATAATTTCTCCCTCACCCCTATAGGCAATAAGAGCTATCGGCGTGTATTTTGCGCCCGAAGCAATTTCGCCGGGGAGCGAAAGGCTCGCTTTTTTAAAGCTTTCGCCCGTGCGCGCCTCGTAATCCGAAAGTACGGAATTATATTCGTTTATCGCATCCGTCAAAAGACGCTTGCGGTATTTTTTTTCTTTCGCAAAATCTGCGCTAACGACGGCGTAAAGCGCCATTGCGCGCAAGTCAACGATATGTTTATTCAAATTCACCGTGTCGAGAAGCGCCTTGGTTTTATCCTCTACGGAGAGCTTTTTCATTGATTTCTGCGTTTTCAAAACAGCGCGTTCAAAGTCCTTAACTCGCCCGTCGCCCTCACGCAGATATTTCAAGAGCTCCCGCCTTCCGTAGACGGAAAAATCAAGCGCCGCAACCGCCGCCTCGTCAAAAAGAGGCGCAGCGTGTGTTGAAAAATCATTTTCGTTTTGATAAATTTCATAGCCCGAAAAAAGACTTTCCATTTTGCCTCGACGGATATGCATAGCCTCGTAGGCGGCAATCGCCTTTGCGTCCTCGTAGCTCTCGGAAATCAAGCCGTAATGCTCGGCGCTCTCGTCGTAATCAACGGGAAAATCCGAAAACTCGTCCGTAAATCCGTCAAAATCCACGCTTGCGTGGTCTGCGTCGGTATATCTTTCAAACTCGGTTGCCGCATGGTCTGCATCCGTGAAATCAGGGTAAGTATGAGCCACGTGGTCGGCGTCCGTAAAATCGGAGTATGTATGCGTTACGTGGTCTGCATCCGTCATGTCAGGGTAAGTGTGCGTTACGTGGTCTGCATCCGTCATGTCGGGGTAAGTATGCGCCGCATGGTCTGCGTCCGTCATGTCTGGGTAAGTGTGCGCCACGTGGTCTGCATCCGTAAAGTCGGGATATGTATGCGCCGCATGGTCTGCGTCCGTCATGTCGGGGTAAGTGTGCGTTACGTGGTCTGCATCCGTCATGTCGGGGTATGTATGCGCCGCATGGTCTGCGTCCGTAAACGTTTCCGGCTCAAAAGAGGCAATATCGCCGCTTTCCTCTCCGTCCGATTCAAAGGATTCCCTATGAAAATACGGGTATCTTACGGCTCTCGGAATACTTGCGCCGATAAAAGCCGCGCCGACGGAATCCAAAGAAATCCCGTCGTTATTCTCCGCATCAAAAGGCGCTCCCACTTCGCCGAAAGTCAAGTCTTCCGCCTCTGCGGCTTGCATTGGGCGCATAATAAAACTGCGGATTTCGGGGCTATGGCCTGCGTCTTGCGGATGGATAAACACGCGCCCGTGGAAAACGGGAACTATTTTGATATTTATTCCCGTGGGCTTTACAAGCTTGAAACGCGCGCTTTTTGTCAACGAAACTTTACTTTCCGTGACAGTTTCCGAGGCGGTTTTTTCTGAATTTTGCGACACGCCCTCTGCCGTTTCGATATTTTCTTCCCTCGGCGCAGGAGCGCTGCTCGCATCGCAGGAATCCTCGCTTTTTTTGGAAAGGCTTAAAAGAAGCGCCTCTCTTCTCAGGCGCCTCGCTTCGATTTCATCAAGCTCTTTTTTCAAAGCAGAGAGTCGCTCGTCTTTCGCCTTGACGTCGTCATTTTCAAGCTTCTGCTTTTCTTCCTTTTCACGAGGCGAAGAAGAGCTTGCCTTGCGCTTAAGCTTATTTCTGACGCTTGCCGCATAATTCAATTCGATTATGCGCTCCTCTGCTCTCGCCTCGGCCTTGGAAAGCTCACGGGCAAAGCTCTCGCGAAGCTTTGCTTCGGCGCTTTTTGCATCATTCGACCAAGAAGAATCGGCGCCGATAAGAGAATTATTCAGTTTTTGAGTCTTATCTTCACCGATATTTGCCAAGCTTACTCCTCGCTTTCTTTAGCCTTGTAGTAATTTATAAGAAAATCAAGCACGTCACGTCTTAAAACGAGCCCTATAAAGCAATTTCTGTCGTCAACGACGGGGGCAAAGTTATGCTCCGACGCCATCTCAAGAAGCTCGTCAACGCTTGCGCTGTGAGGGAGGGGCTTAAGATGCTCTCTGTCAAGAATCTTCACAACCCGATCGCCCTCCGCCGCGCGCGCGCTGTATTTTTTATTATCAACGAAATACTTGAATATATCCTCGCTCCTGAGCGTGCCGACGTAGACGCCCTCCTCCGAAATTACGGGTATTGCGGCATAGCGATGGTAACGCATTTTTTCAAGAGCCTGACGCACGGTGCTTGTATCGTAAATAAACTCAACCGAGCTTTTAGGTCTTATGAAGCGAAAAATATTCATCGTTTTCTCCTTAAATTTTTATCAAAGTCCCGAAAGAGCCGTGCCTATTACGGTCGAAAATCTTGAATTATCGGGTATTATAAAGTTCACTCCGTAATTTTCATGAAGTGAGTTAAGCTCACGGAATTTCGCCTCGCAATGCGGGAAGCGTGTTAAATTTCCCGTCAAAACTATGTTGGGAACACCCGCCTCGTGAGCGGCAAAAACGGAAACCATTCCTATAGTTTCAAAAACCATATTCAAAATTCCGAGCGCAACGTCCTCTTTCGTCGCAATATCCGAAACGTTACCGAAATTCGAAGCGGTAAGGTCACGGGAAAGACGGGTGAGATTATCGCGTGAGGTAAGGTCGCCTATTCTTAAATCGATTTTAGAAAGGTCGCCAGTTTCGGCGTAGCTCGCTATATGCTCGATGCTTTCAGCCTGCAAAAGAAGCTTTGAGAGGCCCATGATAGTGCCGCCTCCGACTCCCGTACCGCCAAGATACTTCATCTCGCCGTTTTTCTTTGCGTGAACGAGAGCCGTTCCCGTTCCCATGCTAACGACGAGCGCCTCGTCAAGCCCCGAAAGGTAAAGGCCGCCTCTGCCTATCGAGTGAAATTCGGGCACGTGAAGACATTCAAGACCGTAAAGGTCACGCTTCACGTAAGACGAGCCGACGCCCGTCATCATAACCTTTTCAACGTCGGATATGGCGAGTCTGTTTTCGTCCGTAAACTTGCCGAAAGCTCCGTAGCACGCCGTCACGGGATCGTTTGCCCTTACGAACTGCGGCTCAATCAAGCTTATTTTTCCGTCGTTCTTTGAAAATCCTACTATTTTCGTCGTGCTCCCGCCGACGTCAATTCCTATTACAACGCTCATTTTTTCTCCTTAAATTTCAGCTGAAAGCTTATCTTTAAATTGAAGCCTTGCCCGTAAGCTTTTCGTAGGAAAGGCCGTATTTATCCGCAATATCCTTTGCGTACGACTTTCCGTCGGGCTTCATTCTGTGAATTTTAAACGATCTTTCGCCCTCTTCCATTCCCGCAACGAGAGTGTCAACCATAACGCCGCCCTCTCTTATCGAAACGAGATTTATCTCGGGCACGGACGCCGCAAGCTCGTGCAAGTGGGTTGAGAATATTCCCCTTGCGCCTATAACCGCAAAGCTCTTCAATATCTCCGAGGCGATATACGACGCCTCGTAAGCTCCCGTTGACGAAAGCGACTCGTCAAGAAGAATCAGGCTGTTTTCCGTCACGGAGTCGAAAATCTCACGAAGACGGGCGCACTCCTCGCCAAGACGGCCCTTATCGATAGTATCGTCTGCGCCCTCGGGGAAATGCGTGAAAATTCCGTCAACGGGTGATATTTCCGCATACTCGCAAGGCACGGGAAGTCCAAGCTGGCAAAGAGCGACGGCAGCGCCGAGCGCCACGGTTATAACGGATTTGCCGCCACGGTTGGGGCCCGTTAAAACGTATATTGTCGCGCGCTCGTCAAATACGAGGTCGTTGGTTATTATTTTTTCCGTAATCGCAAGCGCAACGCGCGGATTATAAAGCGACTTGGAAACGAAAACCTTATCTTCAAGCGGGCGCACCCTCGGCATAGTGACGGAGCAGCCCTCGTGAGTTGCAAGCCGTGTTATAAGGTCGGAAGCTCTGGAGATAAACTCGATTTCGGGAAGAAGCCTTAAGAGGAAATCGGAGTTGTCTATAACGTAATCTCCGACAATCGAGCGCCAGCCCTTAACCGACGAGCGAAAAACGTCTTCGATTGCGGAATTGAAAGCGCCGACGAGCGCCTCCTGCTTATTCTCGCTCTGCCCCTTTCCGAAAGGCGAAAGCTCCGCAATGCACGTAAATGCGTCGTTTTTAAACGAAAATCTTAAAATTTTATCAAGAAGCTTTCCCGATTTAAAAGGCTCTGCGTTAATTGAGATAACGCCCGCGCTGGACGGCCTTAAATCTCTGTCAAGGTTAACGCCCACCGTAATGCTCTTTACCTCGTGCACACGGGAGGCAAGCGCCTCAAGCCTTTCGTTAAGCTCCTTATAGAAATCGGAATCGCAAAGCTCGAAAACGAAATCGGAAAGAGCGGTAAAAGCTTCGCTTTTAATTTTTTCTCTTATCGGCATGAAGCCTTCCTTAAGCGCTTCAACCGCAGAAACGTAAAGCTCGATTTCCGTGATACTGTAAAGGTAAGATTCACCGGGATTCGAGCCCTCGGAATCGAGGCGGCGAAGCTCCACTATATCGTCAAGTATCGGATATATTTTTGAAAGCGTTTCCTTTATCTCTTCATTCACGAGCATATCCGCAATAGCGCGCTGGCGGTATTTTATTACCTCAACGTCTTTCGTGAAGTAATCCGTAAGAGAGCTGTTTTTAAGCTCGAAAATTTCGTTAAGTCCAAGCTCGTCGCAAACCTCTTCCGTAATCTTCGGCAAATTATTTCTGTCAGAATGAAATATCTGGGATTCTTCATTCGGATAAAGCAAGCTTATAAATTTCTCTTTCATAGGGAACTCCCGTATATATATTTATTCATAATAATTATAGCACAAAAGGCGCACGTGCGCAATAGTTTTAAAATAAAATTTATTTTAGCCGCAAAGAACGCCCCTTTCGTATTGGTATTTCCCCACTTTTATTCGCTATATTCACACTTTTCGGGATTTAATTCTCCACTTTCTCGAATTAAATTCAGGCGAATCAAGCTCAGATTCCCCACTTTTCCGCAATTTCAAAATTCGCCCGCCACGCCTCTTGTGTAAAATGCACAAAAATCGCCCGTTTTCCGCAATCTTTTTTGGAGGGGTACTATACTTACAAGCGACGGGCGGGGTGCTAAAATGGACTTACCGAGGGCAGTGAGCCGGTCGCAACCCGGGGCGGCGGCGCTCGGAATAATCGAAAGCGAGGCATTTTTTTGAAGAAAAAAAGCATTTACAGAAAGGATTTCCCCCACAAGCTGTATATTTTCTTCGTAAATTACAATGAAAATACGGGAGCGCCGAGTTTCTTGAAATTCGCAAGAAGCATCGGTGTCACCACCGAAGACGTCGAAGCCTTCAGAGAGCATAAAGAATTTGACAGAGCCTACCGCGAATGTGTGGAAATCAGGAGGGATTACCTCATAGATAACGCTCTTTCCAAGAGATTCGACTCATCATTCACTAAATTTCTTTTAACGGAAGAAAACGAAGAAAGCGACGAGCTTGACGGAAAAATCAACTTTACCCTAAAGGTGCTTGACGAAAGTGGAGCTTAAAATCAGCGTAACGAAAAAGCAAAAAAGCTTTATCGACGCAAACGAAAGCGAGGTTCTTTTCGGAGGAGCGGCGGGCGGCGGAAAATCGTACGGACAGATAGTTGACGCCCTTATTTTCGCCCTCAGATACCCCGCATCGAAGCAGCTTATATTAAGGCGCACCTTCTCGGAGCTTGACAAATCCCTGATAAGAACAAGCCTTGCCCTTTTCCCGAAAGATATTTACAGCTTCAACGCATCCACCCATACGGGAAAATTCAAAAACGCATCGATTATAGATTTCGGCTACTGCGGCACTGAAAACGACGTCTATCAGTATCAAAGCGCAGAGTACGACCTCATCCGCTTCGATGAATTGACTCACTTCACCGAGGCGCAATATATATACCTCATCTCACGCGTCAGGGGAGCTAACGGCTACCCTAAGCAAATCAAATCCACGACCAACCCCGGCGGCGTCGGTCACTCTTGGGTAAAAGCAAGATTTATAGATCCCTCGCCGCCCGGGGAAAGCTTCAGAGGAGAGGACGGAATGAGAAGAATTTTCATCCCCTCGTCCCTTGACGACAACCTCTTCCTTAAAGCGAAAGACCCCGCCTACCGAGAGAGGCTCGCGGCTCTGCCCGAAAGAGAAAGGCGAGCTTTGCTTTTCGGCGATTGGAATATTTTCGAGGGGCAGTATTTTACGGAATTTTCGGAAAAAGAGCACGTGTGCGCGCCATTTGAAATACCGAAGTCATGGAGGAAATACAGGGCGATAGACTACGGCCTTGACAGACTCGTTTGCCTTTGGATAGCCATTTCCCCCGAAAGAAAGGTTTACGTTTACCGTGAATTCGCAGAATCGGGGCTTCCCATAAGCCTTGCGGCGAAGGGAATCTCGGAAAGGACGCCCGTCGGCGAGGATATTTACGCAACGCTCGCCCCGCCGGACCTTTGGTCACGAAGTCAGGAGAGCGGAAGAAGCAAGGCGACTATCTTTTCCGAGTTCGGCGTAAATTTCACGAAAACCTCGAACGACAGAGAGGCAGGCTGGCTTGCGATAAAAGAGCTTTTATGCGACACGGGTCGGGGCGCGGCGCTGAAAATCTTCTCAAATTGCCGTGAAATCATAAAATGCCTCCCCTCGCTCACCGTCGATCCCATTCGCCCGACGGACACGAGAAGCGAGCCGCACGAGCTGACTCACGCGCCCGACGCTCTGCGAGCATTCGCCATCTTCCACACCCGCCCGGCAGAAGAAGTTTACAAGCCTAAACTTGCGCTATGGTCAAACGATATGTGGGAGGATTACGACGCGGCGAGTGACGAGGAGAAACACTATTTAAAACGCAAATACGGAGAACCAATGTGAAAACAGAAAATTCAAACAAAAGGGCTCGTCTTGATTTCTTCAAAGCCTTGTACGAATCCGCAAAGCTTCACTACTCTGACGAGCTTCAGGGCTTTGATTGCAATATGAAGCAATACCGAGGCTCGCTTGAAATAGACGGCTCAAACGAAAAGGCCATCACCACGAGAAACATAAGCTATGAAATTATAGAAAGCCAGGTTTCGTCCGAAATCCCCTTGCCGAAAGCAGAGCCGTCATCCTACAGCGAAAAGCGTGACAGATGCGCAAAATCCATAGAAAGACTTCTCTATTCCTTAAGAAGCAAGCTCGATTACGAATCAATAAACGATATAGACGAGCGCTACACTTACATTTTCGGCGGAAGCGTCTTTTACGTTGAGTGGGACGGAGCAAAAAGAGAGGGGCGCGAGAGAGGCGGAGTTAAAATTCTTTGCCTTTCGCCCAAGGATTTCATTCCCCAGCCAAACGTTACCGAAATCTCGGATATGGAGTACTTCTTCTTAAAATTCAGCGCAACCCGAGGCGAGCTTAAATCAAAATACGGAATAAGCGAGAGCGACTCGCTCCTTGCGGAATGTGAATTTGAGTCCGAGGGAAGCGAGGAATACGACACCGTTTCACTCGTGATAACATTCTATCGCGACGAGGACGGCGACGTTGGAAAATTCGTTTTTTCGGGTGACGTTGCTCTTGAGGATTTGCCGAAATATTACTACAGAAAGCTAAAGCTTTGCAAAAGCTGCGGCGAGGACGAGCTATCTTGCAGATGCAAGAAAAAGAGCTTCGAGGTGATAAACGAAATTTACGAAAAAATCGAGGGCGGCGAGAAAAACTCCGCTACGGGCGCAGCCTTTCCCGACGCTTTAACGAGAGCCGTCAGCGAAGTTCCCTACTACGTGCCGAGGTCATTCCCCATAGTTATAAGGAAGAACACCTCGAGCGAAGGCAGGCTTTTCGGACAGTCGGATTGCGATTACATACGCCCCGAGCAGCAAGCCATAAACAAGATAGAATCCCGAATTTTGCAGAAGCTTTTGCGCGCGGGAGTTACCCCGATAGTACCCGAGGATGCGAGCATCAGCCTTAACAATTCGGTTTTCGGTCAGCTTATAAAAATTCGCCCCGGCGAAAGCGCCGCGCAATACGGAAAGGTTGACACGACGCCCGATATAAGCCAGGACATTGCGGAAGCCGAAAGGCTTTACGACCACTCGAAGCGAATACTCGGAATTTCCGACGCGCTTCAAGGCCTTGACAGCAAGACCGAGTCGGGCTACGCTCGCCAGCTGAAAATTTCCCAATCAAGCGGCAGACTTGAATCGAAAAGAAAGATGAAGCACAGCGCCTACGCAAAGCTTGACAGACTTATTTTCGAGCATTATCTGGCTTTTGCCGACGAGCCGCGCGACCTCGTTTACAAGGATTCTTACGGAAGGATTCACAATACGGAATTCTCACGCCACGACTTTATAGAATACGACATTGAGGACGAGAGCTTCTATTATTACGACGCGTATCTTTTCTCAATCGACTTGAATACGGGCGCAGAATACCAAAGAGAAACCCTTTGGGAGAGAAATTTCGAGAATCTCAAAGCAGGAACTCTCGGCGACCCCGCCCTCCCCTCGACGCTGCTTCGATACTGGCAATTTCAAGAGAGGGCGCACTACCCCTACGCAAGAGAAAACGTTGAATATTTTCTCGGCCTGATAAACGAAAGCGAGGAACGAAGCGGTGAAGTCATATGAAGAAATCATAAAGGACTACGTCGCCGAAAACGCAGACGTGCTTAACGAAAAATCCCCTACGAAAAGGGGCATTATCAAATTCAGCGAAGCGGTTTCGAGAGCCATTCTCGAGCGCAAAATTCGTGACACGGGGTACGGCGACCTCGCTGAAAGCTTGGCATCGGCAGGGCTTTCGGGAAGCGGATACGCCGACTATATCAAAGGGCGGGCAGACGCAAACGTCATCGGCAAAACCAAGACTGCCTTAGATGAAAAAATGGGCGGCGACGAGATGCTCGACTACGAAATCGGCATAGAAAAAGAGCGGCTTGAAAAAAAGCGGCTCGAAGAAAAAGAAAAAGAGAAAAAGCGGCTTGAGGAGCTTGAAAAAAAGCGACTTGAAAAGGAAGAAAAGGAAAAAGCCGCCGCCGAGAAAAAGGAGGCTGAGCGCCTTGAAAAAGAGCGCAAGGAGCTTGAGAAAAACAAGAAGACCGTTTTAAGCTTCGCAAACGCAAACAACGTAACGGATGCAAGCGTCTTATATAACTACGCTATATCGCTCGGACTTGAAGAAAGTGACGCAAAAGAGATTTCCGAGAGCGCCTCAAAAAACGTTTCGGAAAAGCTGAGAGTCAAAAACATAGAAAAAGCGCGCGAGCATATAGTGACGGAGCGCTTCACGAGAAATCAGGCCTACGCTTACGCATTAAGCCTCGGCCTTTCGGAAAGGGACGCTTTGGAGCTTGCCTACTTCGCTTACGAGATAAATCAGGACACCTCAAACATTCTCGACTACGAGGGAGTGCGTGAGCCGCCGAAAAACCAAGCGCCCCCGAAAAACGACATAAAACACAAAAATAAACTAGAAACGAAAACGGAGTAAAAAAATGAAAGAAAGAAATTATTCACCCTACGCTACCTTCTCCACGGAGAAAATCAACGCGCCGAAGCCCAAGGCAAAGGGCGAGCCCAAATCCACGAAAATCACAGGAAAGGGCGACCTTCGCGCCAAGGGTAACAAATAATGGAAGAGAGCATTCTTGATACTACTTCGCTCGAAGAAAATTCGAGCGGCGGCGACGGGGATTTCAATGAAAGCGCCGATACGTGTGTTGAAATTTCAAGCGACGGCTACGAGGAGCTTATCGAGCGCGACCTTGACGCCTTAAGAGCCGCTATCCCCGAGCTTGAAAACATAAAGGACATCTCGGAGCTTGAAAACCCCGTGCGCTACGGAGCGCTGAGAGATCTCGGCTTAAGCCCCGAGGAAGCTTACAGAGCGACGACGACGGGCAGAAAAGAGCGCCGCCCCGATAACCGAGCGCACTTAAGAAGCTCCGTCCCGAGAGCCGTGCGCTCACCGGAGAGCAACATCTCCTACCGCGAGCTTGAAATCGCGCGTGAGATATTTTCAGGTGTCAGCGATGCGGAAATCCAAAGATTATACAGAAAAGTAACGAAATAAGAAAGGAAAACAAATGTTTAAGCTTAAGAAAATTTTAAACAAACACAACAATGCGCCCGAGTTTGAGGTGCAGAAAATGTCGTACGACGCAATCGGTGTAAAGGAGGCGGTCTATCTTTTCTCAAGCAGCGAGCTGACCTCATTCGTCGATGAGAGCGAAGGATCGCACACCTATTATGTCTCGTATGCGAACATCGGAGAGTTTGACGACAACAGAGACGCCCTTTGCTACAGAATAACCCCCGATATGTTCTTCGAGGTAAAATGCGAAAACGGAGGCGAGATCCCCGATGTGGGAAAGAAATTCGTTCTTTACAGAAGCTTTGATAAGCAAGGCTTTTCGTCCGTACAAATCGTCAGCTCCTCGCAAAACAGCGACGGCTACGTGGTAGACGCCAGCAACTGGGACGTCAACAAGACGGTGCTCGTAAGATTCCACTGCAAACAGTGATTTAAAAGAAAGGAAACAAGATGATAATTTATTCTAAAAACCCCGAAAACCAGGGCGCATACGGCAAAATCGATACGCCCGTAAAAATGATAATAGAGCATGAGAGCGACCTCCTCAAAAAAAGGGGCGGCATATGCGACTGGCTCTTCAACGTTGAGAAAAGCTCACGCTTCGGCGAAACCATCATAGCGGAAAACGAGTTCGACGTTTTCCAATACGCCCTCGAGGGCACGGGCGCTATGAGCGACGAAATCCGTGAAACCTCGAAGAAATTCATCGAACATATTCAGTTCATGAAGGAATTTATAATTTCCGCAGAAATGATGGAGGATGCCGTGTGGGGCATTGCGCAGGATGCAAAGCGCAGAGCCGAAAACTTCACACGCGCCTACTATAAAACCATGAACAAGATTTGCGAAGCGGCGCTTATAAACGGAAATCGCGGCTCGGCTAAATTTGCCGGCGCAACCCTCGACCTCACCTCCCCCGACGGAGCCCCCCTCTTCTCAAGACACAACAACAACGGCACAACCCAGAGCAACCATTTTTACGGTGATATAATTTCAAGCACCGTAAATTCAAAAAGAGAAAGCTCTACTTCGGTTTTCGAAGAGGCTCTCGCAAAGCTCAGCGTTATCATGAGAAACTTCAAGGACGAAAGAGGCGAGCCCCTCGGCTACACGGCAGACACCCTCATCCTCCCCGGCAACAAGCCGAAGCTTGAATCCATAGTCAAGAAGGTTTGCGGCTCGGAAGGAGCGCTCGGAAACGGATATAACGACATAAACCTCCACTACGGAAACTGGAATATCGTTATTCTTCCCAACTGGCAGCCTGCCGACAATCGCCTTATGGTTATGTCTAGCGAGGCTAACAAAAACCTTTCGGGAAATATGTTCTTCAACAGAGTTCCCCTCACCGTTTCAAGCTGGGTGGACCACCACACCGGGAACTACGTTTGGAACGGAAGATGCAGATTCGGCGTAGGCTTTGGCTCTTATAAGCACATTTTGCTTGCGGTTGATTCCGAATCGAACGTTTCGGGCGCAGAAAAGCTCGCCTAAGCGTGACGGGCGGATTTTATCCGCCCGTTAAAACTAAACAAAGAAAGGAGAACTATGACACTTAACGAATTAAAAAAAGAAGTTCTCGCGCTTACGTTTGAAACGGAGCTTGATTCGAGCGAGGCGTTCGTTTTTGCCGCAAACCGCGCCCTCTGCGAAATTCACGGCGATATAGACAGGCGCGAGTTTTTGAAAATATACAAAAGAAAGCTTGAATACATAGAGCGCTACGAGAAGCTCTCGCACGAGGGCGGAAGCGATTTTTCAATAAGCTTATCGGGCAAGGCTTTCAGCCTTACCGCATCCGGCGTAGGCAAGATTATCTTAAGCGACGCCGCCCGCCAAGAAGTAATCGATTTTTGCGGCGCAGCCACCGTAATAAAACGAAAAGTGACGGGCGGCGAGGCTCTCTTGAAATTTACGGGCGACTTTGACTATGAAATCCATAATCTTGCGAGCTTCGGATTTTTGACGGGAGAGAGTGACTCCGACATCCCCCTTTTCGAGAGCTTTGAAAGAGTTGACGTGAAGTCGCGCGATCCCCTTTTCCTCGCTTTGCTAAGCGCGCCGAAAAACGGGCGAGGCGAGCTTATCCCCGGATTGAGAACCGAGGGCGGCTTGCTTTTTATCCCCCGTGAATACGAGGGCGAAATAAACCTTTGCTACAAGCGCTTGCCAAAAGAAATTTCCAAAGACGCCACGGATGCCGAGATCGATATTTCGCCCGAATGTTCGCATCTTCTCGCTCTGCGATGCGCCGCTTATCTTCTCTTCGACGGAAACGAGGGGCTGGCGGAATACTATTTATCGCTATATAACAGCGCCCTCGGAGCTTTGAAGCTGACTATGAGAAAGGTGACGTCCGAAAGCTACTCCGACGTTTTGGGGTGGGCGTGATGGCGAGATTTAAAAAAGCGAGAGCGGGCGCAGAGTATTCGGTGAATTACTCTTCAATGGGCGGCGTAGATTTCTCTTCCCCCGACAGCATCAGCGGACGCCGCCGCTATTCTTACCTTGAAAATATGTATAGGGATTACGACGGCGAGGGCGCAGAGCTTACGGAAAGCGTCCCCGGCTTCAGAAAAATCTTTTCCCTTGGCGAAAGGATAAACGGCTTTTATCTTCAAAGAATCAAAAAGGACGAGGAATACCTGATAATCCACGCAGGGCGCAAGCTTTACCGCGCGGCGCTTTGCGATATAGACGAGGGGCTTGAGCTTCAACCCTTAAGAACGGTAAACGACGGCAAAAGCGCGGGATTTTCTTTCGGAAAAAGCGTTTTCATTCTCGACGGCTCGAAAATTGCCCGCATTGACGAAAACGGCGCAGCGTCATTCGTCAGCGACGGCAGCGCAGCCGCTCCTTACGTCCCGACGACCTACGTAAATTCAAAGGAATACGAGCAACTAAATCTTTTGACACGGCAGTTTTTCGAGGAGTTTTACGTCGCCTTTCCCGAGGATATAGCCTACGAAACGCCGGGCCTTGAATACAGAATACTCGACAAGGATTTGAAAAAATGCGCCGTAACGGGTATCAGTAATTCGTTTTCGGGCGACCTTTACATCCCCTCGTTTGCGAATATCGGCGGCGAGCGATACCAGGTCGAAAAAATAGACGAAATGGCGTTTGCCGACAGTCTTGGAATAAAAACTCTCACGATTTCAGACGGAGTCCGAGAGATAGGAAAAAGGGCTTTTTCCTACGCATCAAAGCTAAGCAAGGTAACGCTTCCCGACAGCGTAAGCGAAGTTGGCGACGGCGCTTTCGAGCACTCAATTTCGCTTGTGGAAATACGGCTCGGAAAAGACCTTGTAAGCTTGGGAAAGGGCACGTTTGACGGATGCATCAATCTTGTGACTGTGAAATACGCATACGAGGCGATAGGCCTCGGAATAATCGGCTCTGCCGCCTCGATTCCCGAAAAGGCGACGGTGATTGAATATTCAAAAAACGACACTTTGAGAGCCGAGATTCCGATAAAAACGCCGACTGACACCCTCGTTGAGCTTTTGGTGGGAGAAGAGAGCGTAGATTTCACGGAGACTTACGACGGCGATCTTATAAAGAGCGTTATCATCCCCTCCGTCGAAAAGAAAAAGCTTACGTCTGCGACGGTAAAAATACGTGGTTACGCTCACAGAACGAAATTCAATTTCAACTCCCCCGGCATCAATTTTATAAGCGGCATGGGCGGAGCTGAGCCGAGCGAGGCGATAAACAACTGTACGGTTTGCGAGTGCTTTGACGGAAGAGTTTTCCTCTCGGGAAATCCGAGCTTTCCGAATACGGTTTTTTATTCCGCAAGAGATAAAAGCGGAAACGTAAATCCCCTTTACTTCGGGGTTATGAATTACTTTAACGACGGCGTCGGGGGCTTCCCGATAAACTCCCTGCTCTCCTCGGGCGACTCGCTTGCCGTTTTCAAATCGGGAGATGACGGCGGCGGCAGTATTTTCTATCACTCGCCGCATGAAACCGGCATTGATATTTTGCCTAAGATATACCCCGTGTCGTATATTCACTCCGGAATTTGCGCTCTCGGCGAATCAATTTCATTTTTTGACGATCCCATTTTCATCTCGGCAATAGGCGTTTTGGCGCTTGATAAAAAGGCGATAAATCTCGACAGAAGCATCGCTTGCCGCTCGCATAACGTAAACCCAGAGCTTCTTTCGTCAAATCTTTCGAAAGCGAGCCTTGCCATTTGGTCGGGGTATCTTGTCGTACTTACCGAGGGAAAGATATTCCTTGCGGATTCAAGGGCGCTTTTCAGGCACGAAACGGGAAACACCGAATACGAGTGGTACTATCTTTCGGGCATCGGGACTTACACGGGCGACGACTTCGCTTACGAATACATAAAAAGCGACGATCCCTTATATGAAACGCGTGAAGAGCTTATCGGAGAGAGGACGGAGTCTTGCGTTTATTCTGAGAAAAACGCCGACGGCGAGGATTGCTTTTACGTTTTGGAGGGAGGAAGAAAATACAGAGTCGGAAAAAGCGGCGAGCGCTTCGGCGGAGATTTTCACCCTGCGAGCATTGCCTTTGCAATTGATAATAAGCTCTTGTTTTTCGGCACGGAAAACGGCGACGTTTGCGTATTCAATAACGACAAGCGAGGAGTGCCGCCCGAAAGGCTCGCAGAAGCCAACGACTTTGACAGAGCGGCATACGACTCCGCAATGAAGCGAAGCATCCACCCCGACTTTTATTCATTCGACAAGCATGCGCCAAGATATGCGCTCTCAACCGTGAGCGACGACGGCGACGTGCCCGACATGACGAAGGACACGGTCAAGGGCTCTTTGGTTTTGAAATGCAAGTGCTTCGGCTCGGGCGCTTTCACGGTTGAGGTCGGCACGAATAAAAAGGGCTACCGAGAGCTTGCGAGCTTTTCGGATTCCCGCCTTGACTTTGAGGATTTCGACTTCGGAAGCCTTGCCTTTTTCGCAGAGAAGCGAGTCAATATACCGATAGCCGAAAAGGAGAGAGGCTGGGTTGACAAAACCGTTTCCGTTTATTCGGAAAAATTCCGCTCCCCCTTTGGCGTGTATTCAATATCCTACCGCTTCCGCCCGAGAGGAAAAATCAAAAACGCAAAAATTTAGAAAGGAAAAACTTATGCAAAGCAAAAAAATCGAGGAATCCGAAACTCTTAACCTGAAAGTTTCAGCGCTTCCGACAAGACCGACCGCCTCCTCCGCTTTCGGAGGGCGCGGCTATACCGCCGCTGAAATGAAAGCGGCGTTTGACAAATTTCCCGAATTTATTTTGGAAAAGCTCAATCTTCTTATAGACGACCTGCTTCGTGAGGGCGAGGACTCTTACGTCGGCGGCTTTCAAACGGGGATTAAAGAAAATTACAGCTTAAAAAATCTTATCGACGGAATTCTTAGCGGAGAATTTGCAAATCTTCTTAAGGTAAACGGCAAAAGCCTCGCCTCCGTTATAGCCGAGCTTGAAGACGAAATTCTCGAATTAAGAGAAAGGAGCGCGGCTGCCGGGTGAACGTAATTTACTACAAAAGACGCTTCGGAAAATTTGAATGCGAAAGAATTAAAATCTCGCAACCGACAAGCGAAACGGAGATTCGATTCGACGTTGAAATCGAGGGCAGCGTTTTGCTCGGTAAAACTCTTAAGAAAATCGAGGGAAAAAGCTGTATTTTTGACACTGGTAGGCTTGAAGACGGGTTTTACCGCCCATCCATCCACCTCAAAGCCTCCGTAATCGAGCCCGAGGGATTTGAAATTTCGGGCGGAATTCCAAAGCTCGTCCCGAAAGACGACGCTTATATAAGAGAGCTTTCACGTCGCATCGACGCTCTCTTTTCGGAATGTTCCGAAATCAAAGAAAAGCTTTCGGAGCACGAAGGAAAAATCAACGGAAACCCATTATTTTAAAGAAAGGAATTTTTATGAAAAAGAAAACGAAAATACTTATTGGCATAGCCTTTACGCTGACGCTTTTATCGCTCCTTGCCGTATCCTCATTCGCAAGCGAAGAGATTCAGAGCGCAGCTGAGGAGGTCGGCGTATTTGCCGAAATTTACGCCTATCTTTACGCTAACGCAGACAAAATTTTCTCACTTCTTGCCTTTATCGGCGCTCTTATTATAAGCTTCTCTTACAAAAAGGGGCTCTTCCCTTTCGTTGAAAAGGGGCTCTCGGCTCTTGCCGCCTCCGTGAAATCCTTAAGGGAGGAAACGGAAAAAAACAAGATTGACAAAGAGAGCTTTATGGACGAGGTGGCAAAGGCGCTTTCGGAATCCGAAAACGCGTTAAATGCGAGCCTTGAAAAGCTTTCAAGCCTTGAAGCCGAGCTTGCAAAGGCGGCGCTTATCGGCAAGAAAACGGAGGAATTCCGACAGGTTTTACTTGCGGAAGTTGAAATGATATACGATATTTTCACCTCGTCCTCACTCCCGCAATACCAAAAGGACAAGGTCGGAGAGGCTTACTTAAGAATGAAGCGCTCGCTCGACGGACAAGAGGAATAAAATGAAACGAGGATTCAATGCGCTTATTTTAAAACTCATCGCCCTCTTTCTTTCAACGGCGCTACCGGCTCTGGCAACTCTTTCTTATTTTCCCGTTTTCAAAAAGGGCGGAGCTGCGACTGCGCTTTCGGGAATGGCGCTTCTTTTACTTCTCGTTTCCATCACTCCGCTTATAAGACTTTTCAAAAGATTTTTCGCCTCGCCGAGCGCTACGGGCGTTTGGTGCTTTATATTCGTCGTCTTTTTTGCGCTATCTAAAATTGCGGAAGAGATGGTTGCAATATCCCTCGTAGGATTTCTCGGCAACCTTGCGGCTTCATTCATCTGGCGAATTTCGGAAAGAGGGCCAAATGAAGAATAATTTTGATTCGGCAATTTTGGATTCGGGCGATTTTATAAGGCGCACGGGACTTGCCATCGTAAACAACGCCGGCCGAGCCGTAACGCTAATCACGCTTCTCGTCGTGTCGCTCGTCACCTTTACCGACTTATCCTTTGCGGGATTCGGAGCGAAAAATTTCACGGCTCTCGTTATGATAATGCTCGTCGCCTCTTATCTCATATATTTTTCAATGGAGGATACCGGCGAAAAGGCGGGCGAGGATAGCGAGGAATTCAAGGCCGCGCTTAAAAAGTACTCGCTTGCAAGAGAGAAAATTTCAGCTGACAGGGTGCAATCTCTCCGAGAATTTTGCAAGGAATATTCAAGAGCGGAGCTTGAATACAGACGAGAGAATCTCATCATGAGCTACGGCGAGAGCATGGAGGATTTTCAGCGATTCAAGGACGGCGGGTGTGAGTTTTCCGAGCGAAAGGCGAAAATTTTCAAAAAGGCGCTGAGGCTTCGGGCGGTTGAGCTTTCTCCGAAAACGCTTCTTTCAAAGGAGCACACGAAATCAAGAAGCGAGCTTGCAAACCCCGAAATTTTCAAGCTCTTAAGGCTCGCCTTAAAGCTTATACCCACAACGCTTTGTATGCTTTTAACGATAAGCATTATTCCGAGCGTGAAGAGCGGCATGAGCTTTTCCGCCGTGGTTGAGGGCATCTTAAAGCTTTCAAGCCTTCCCGTTATCGCATTCAGAGGCTACAGCGCAGGATATTTTTACGCAAGACGCTCAAAATGCCTTTGGATAGAAACGAAAACGAGGCTGCTTGAAGCGTTTATAAAAGAAAGCGCATAGCTTTCTTGAGGGCTGTCGAAAGGCGGCCCTCTTTTTTGACAATAAGCCACCCTTTTATTGACTTTAAGAGATAATTATGATAAAATAAATTTATCAAAAACGAAAGGTGTGCCCGATGAAATATCTTGCCGAAGAAAACACAGTTAAAATTGGCGTAAAAGAATTCGTGTCTATCGCAAGGCGCGCCTTTTCACCCATTTCCCCGAGCGACGAAAACGAGCCCGCCCTCACCGAGCCGTCGAGGATCTCATTCAAGCTTTTGGGCGTTGATCCCTCGAAGCGCAAGGACATTACTTGCGATTTTACGCTTGGCTCTGTCTCAGCGCGCCTTTTTGGCGAAATTTTGGTCGATAACGACACCCGTGTCACTTTAATTTACGAAACGAGCGGCAATCCACACAAGCTCTCACGTGAAGAAATCGCTGAAGCGAGGGGCGAAGCTTATATTTTAGCCTATATGCTGAAACGCGCCGCAGGACTAAATTCCGTTTTAACGAGGACGCTTTTCGTAAGCTCCTATAACGGCGACTTTTCCGAGCATAAAGAAGAAATAGACGAAGCTCGACTTGACGCTTTTTTTGAAAAATGCAAGAAAACTCTTGAGATATACGCAATCCCGGAAATCGAGCGTGTCAAGGAGCGCTTGCCCTCTTTGAAAAACTTGAAATTCCCATTTCCCCACGTGCGCGAGGGGCAAAACGACTTCATAAAAGCGGTCTATAAATCCATCTCACGCTCGTCAAGGCTTTACGCATCAGCCCCCACCGGCACGGGAAAAACCGTTTCCGCAATTTACCCCGCGCTTCTTGCGTTAGGCCGTGAAAAATGCGATAAGGTTTTCTATTTCACGCCCAAGGCGACCACCGCATTTGCGGTCCACGATTGCCTTAAGCTTTTTGAATCTCAGGGCGCAAAGTGCCGAGCCGTGTCACTTTATTCAAAGGAAAAGCTCTGCAAATCAGGTCTTCTTTGCCGTGACGACAGGGATCTTTGCAAAAACGCAAAATGCAATAATATTTCCACCGCTTTAATAGCGCTTTATAAGAAAAACATAAGCGTTGTAAAGAGCGAGGATATTAACGAGGTGGCAAAGGAATTTTCCGTTTGCCCGCACGAGCTTGCCCTATCGTATTCCGAGCTTTGCGACGTGGTTATTCTCGACCTGAACTATCTTTTCGCCCCAAAGGTTTATATAAGGCGCTACTTCACCGAGGGCGGAAACTTCGCTTTTCTTATAGACGAAGCGCACAATTTGCCCGAAAGAGCGCGTGAGATGTTCTCCGCCGAAATATCGGAGGACGAGCTTTTATCCCCCGAAAACGAAGATATGCTTGGGGTGTTTTCGGAAACGAAAAGCCTCGCACCAAAGCTTTCTGCGTCATTCAGAGATGCGCTCTACCCTTACTTAAAGGACGAAATACGCACGAATATCGACGGCATAGACGAGGCCGCCGCTCATCTTAAAGAGCTCCCCTCAAAGCTTTTTCCGATTTTCGAAAAGGCGCTTCTCACCCTCGACGGAGAAATAAGCTCAAACCTCCGCGCAAGCGACGAAGAAAAAAAGCCTCGCCTTAAATTCTTGCGTGAATACAACTCAAAGCTTTCACGCTTTTACGACACGATGAATCGCTTCGACTCCTCTTACGAGATGTTCATATTTCTTGAAAACGGAAAGATACGGGCGAAGCTTTTTGCGCTTGATCCCGGCCCGAGAATTGCCGAAAGGCTTGATCTTGGGCGCTCCGCCGTCTTTTTCTCGGGAACTTTATCTCCGCTTCACTATTACAAATCAACCCTCGGCGGCGACGGAAGCTCAGACACGCTTTCGGTTGATTCACCGTTTGACAACGGCCAGCTTGCCGCCGCAATCGTTGACAGCGTAAGCACGAGATTTTCCGAAAGAGAGGACACGCTTCTCGCCGTTGCGAGAGTTATTGCGGCAACGGTTTCCGCAAAGCGAGGAAACTATATGATATTCTCCCCCTCCTTTGCCTACTCCGAGGCGCTTTTCAACGCTTTTTCCTCAAAATATCCTAAAATACACAGCATTTTGCAAAAAAAGGATATGACGGGAGCAGAAAAAAACGCCTTTCTTGAAGAATTTTCCAAGAAAGACTCGTCGTATCTTATAGGATTTTGCGTTATGGGCGGCATCTATTCCGAGGGCGTTGACCTCGTCGGCGACAGTCTTATCGGCGCCGTAGTCGTAGGGCTCGGACTCCCCTCGCTCTCTTATGAAAGAGAGGCTATTGCGGCGTATTACCAGGAAAAATACGAAGAGGGACGTGAATTCGCATATATTTATCCCGGAATGAACAGAGTCCTTCAAGCGGGCGGCAGAGTTATAAGACGTGAGGACGACCGAGGTGTTATAGTTTTGGTTGACGACCGCTTCGACGACCCGATTTATAAAAAGCTCATACCGAAGCTCTGGCAAAAGGTTAAATTTATCAAAGACCCGAAGCTTCTTCGTGAAGAGCTTGACAAATTCTGGGAAGAAACGAAAGCTTAATATACAATAAAAAGCCGTGGCAAATCAAGTTCCCACGGCTTTTTTCTTTTCTGACATAATTCGCTTTAAAAATCTTTTTTCCCTAATCAAGTGCCCCGTTGATGCGTCAAACAAATCGGCGGCTTCACCGTAGCTTATCTCTCCGTTTGGCAAGCGCAATTTATGCGCGCGGGTGACTAAAAGCGCCCCCTCCGTCATCTTTTCCTCCGCCGAAACGTAAACGCCAAAAGGGCGCTCGGGCTTTTTCATTTTCGAAGAAAGAGCTTCGCAGGCAGAAACGTAAGACTTGAACACCGCATCGTAAAACGCATTTATTCTTTCGGATATTTTGCTTTCGCCCTCCGAAAACGGAAGCTTCAGCTTTAAAATAAGGCAAGGCTTTCCCTCTTTAAAAAACGCCTTTACCCTTTGCTTATAAGTCAGTTTTATTTCCATAAAAAACCCCCTTCCGAAGCCTAGTTAAAGCTATTCGGAAAGGGGCGCTTTTATTCTTAATATTCTTCGATTAAAGCGAGGGTAAGATTTGCGGAATTTTCAGCCGCTATCGGCAAAAATTCCATATAGTCCATTGAAGAGGAATCGTCAGCGGAGTCGGAAATCGCCCTCACTACCGCAAAGGGCGTTTCGTTAACGAAAGCAACCTGCGCAATAGCCGCGCCCTCCATCTCGCAAACGTCTGCTCCGAACTCGGAAACTATAAAATCCTTATCGGATTTTTCGGCAATAAATTTATCGCCGGAGGCAACCGTGCCGAGCCTTGAATTTAAGGAAAGAGCCTTTGATTTTTCAAGAAGTATCTCGTTTGCGCGGCGGTCGGATTCAAAATAAATTTTGTTTATTCCCGAAATAAGACCTTTAGGGTCGCCAAGAGGCGAGGTGTCCATATCGTGCTGCAAAAGCTTTTCCGCAATCACAACGTCAAGCGGGCGAAGTCCCTTTGAAAGCGCTCCGCCAACACCCGTATTCACGATGAGGCGGGGTGAGAATCTCGCAATCATAGCGCTTGCCGCCATTGCCGCAAAAACCTTACCGATTCCGCACTTTACAACGGCTATTTTCTTGCCGAATACCGTACCCGTGTTAAATTTTAAGCCGCAATATTCAACAGTTTCTCTGTTTTCAAGCATAGACGCAAGGCGCGCGACCTCAACATCCATAGCTCCGATAATGCCTATATCTACCATTTTTACTCCGTTCTGTAACAAAAAGTCTGCTCGCGTGACGAAAGCGCTTTCAGATAACGCTGCGCCTCGCGCTTTGCCGATTCAATATCAAGCTCAAGATAATTTCCGCACTCCTCACGGCTTTTTCCGAAAACGTCGCCCTCGTGGGCAATTATTTTTTCAAGAGTTTCAAGAACGACCGACAAAACCTCGCCGTTATCGGCGTCTCTTACGAGAAGATAAAATCCCGTTCTGCAGCCCATAGGCCCGAAATATATAACTCTTTCGCCAAGACTTGAATTTCTCACGTAGGTTGCGAACATATGCTCAACCGAGTGCATAGTCACGTTATCCATATAGTCGCCCATGTTCGGCTTTCTCGTTCTTAAATCGTAGCTCGTAACGTCGCCGTCGATTCGTGAAACGTAAATGCCCTCGTCAACGAAATCGTGGTTGACGGAAAACGACGCTATTCTTCTCACAGTTTCCATTTTTATTCCTTTCGCCAAGGACGGAAAAACCGCCCGACACGTTAAATTCAAAATTACGCTATCTCGGAGAAATCCCCAAGGACGAGTCCTCGGGGATTCTTTAATTAAAACTTCAAGCGTTCGGTAATGTAAGATTTAACCTCGGAAATAGGAATTCTTACCTGCTCCATAGAATCTCTGTCACGAACGGTTACGCAGCCGTCGTTTTCGGTTTCAAAGTCGTAGGTAATACAGAAAGGAGTTCCGATTTCGTCCTCACGTCTGTATCTTTTACCGATAGAGCCGGTTTC
>JAZRGJ010000225.1:0-4739 GCA_045644125.1 Eubacteriales bacterium
CGCTTGGCCTCCGACTTCCTTCTCATTCTGGCTCAAGCAAGAAACGGCGCAGCACGACCCCGTAATACTCTCAACGAAGAACTGGAGCGGCGCTCAAAAGGGCTTCCTTATAGCGAGCAAGATTTATAACGGCACGCCTCAGTTTACGGTTAACTTCGGTAACGGCTCCGCCCGCGCTGACGTTTCGGTAAACGCGCCCGGCGACTTTACGGAGGGCTGGATGCATATGGCGCTCGTTATCGATAAGGCGACGAATACGGCTCAGCTTTACATAGATTTCGAGCTTCAGAAGTCTATTGATATAAGCATTTACTCGGCTGAAACCGTAACCCAGAGCGCAAAGCTCATTATCGGTCAGCAGCTTAACGGAAACTACGAGGATAAGCTCGATGCGGCAATCGACGAGCTTATGGTATTCGGCGGCGCGCTCGACGAAAACGGCGTAAGAGCGCTTTCAAAGTATTACGGCGTAGAAAAGCTTGCTTACGGCGATATAGTTGAAATACCCGAAATCGAAGTGACGCCCGACGCAACAATCCGTGACCACGTGAACGTTGAAACACCCGAGAAAAATGACACGGGTTATATCGGAAACTACGTAACCACCGATAAAAATCTTATAGTTTATCTTCCCTTTGACGGAAGCGCCGATGCGGTAACGGGACAGTCGACCTCAACCAGCGGCGCAGTCAGCTACGAGGAAGGCTTCTTTGGCGACGCTATAAGACTTAAGGACGGCGCTTACGCAAGTGTTGACGGAATAGAGCTCGGCGCGGGAAGCTACACATTCTCGTTCTGGATCAAGATGGAAGAAGCGCAGGATGACCCTGCAATAATTGCTACTAAGAACTGGAGCGGCGCTCAAAAGGGCTTTATTATAGCAACCAAAATTTATAACGGCCAGTCTCAAATGACGGCAAACTTCGGTAACGGCTCCGGTCGAGCTGATATGAGCGTCGTAACTCCCTCCGATTTTGCGGGCGGCTGGATGCATATGACTGTCGTTATTGATAAAACCAACAATCTTGCGGATATGTATATCGACTTCAATCTTGTAAAAGGCGGTCTTGATATAGGTATCTTCGCAGACGAAAGCGTAACGCAGAGCGCAAAAATCGTTATCGGCCAGCAGCTTAACGGCAATTACAGCGATAAGCTTAATGCGGCAATCGACGAGCTGATGGTATTCGAGGGCGCGCTCGATGCAAACGGCGTAAGAGCGCTTTCTAAGTATTACGGCGTTGAAAAGGCGGCTTACGGCAACGAAGCAGACGTTGACGGAATGGGAGAGGGTAGCGTGACAGTTCAGAAGAACGTAAGCGTTCGTAACCCCAACCCGCTTCTCGATAACGAAACGCCGAGCCTTGATTCCGGCAAGCACGTAAGCGATTTCATAACCGATAAAAACCTTGAGCTTTACGTTGACTTTGACTCCGACAGCTCAAGCGCGGCGACGGGCCAAGGCTTTGAAGCTACGGCAGGCGCAGGAAGCTATTCCTACGAGGCGGGCGTTTTCGGAAACGCTTTGTCAATTAAAGACGGCGCTTACGCAACGGTAAGCAATATCTCGCTCGGCTCGGGAAGCTACACGTTCTCATTCTGGCTCAAGATGGATTCAGCTCCCTCGGGTGACCCCGCTATCATTTCAACGAAGGACTGGAACAGCGGCGCTGCGGCAGGCTTCATAATCTGCACGAAGACTTATAACAGCTATACGCAGACTGTAGCAACTCTCGTAAACGGCTCGTCAAGCGACCGTGTCAACTGCGCTTACAACAACCCCACCGACTGTCACAGCGGCTGGACTCACGTAACGGTAGTCGTTGACAAGGAAAACAAGATGATGCACACGTATTACGACTTCGTTCTTGTAAAGAGCATAGCGCTTAACGACAATCTTATTTCCCAAACCATCACTCAAACTAGCGGAAATTACGCAGACATTCTCCGCATAGGTCAGGACCTTGAAGCAAACTACAGCAAAGTGCTTAACGCTTCGTTTGACGAGCTTATGGTATTCGAGGGCGCGCTTTCTGCAAACGAAATCCGTTCTCTTTCCGCTTACTACGGACTTGAAGAAGTCGTTTTCGGCGAATAATCAAGCAAAACTAAGCAAAACTAAAGCTCCCCGAATTTCCGGGGAGCTTTTACAATAGAAGAAAACCGCGAGGTTTTCAACCTTAAATATTTAATCTATGAGAAGAAAGAAAGGGCAGAGACTAAGATAAGCTCTGCCCAAAACTATTCGTTTGCGCTTTTCACCAAAAGGTCGCAGATATTCCAGCCTAAAAGGCGAGGCTAATGAAAAACAAACCACGAAAAATTCTACGAAAGGAGTGGAATTTTTCGGAGCACGAAATGGCAAAGAGATTTTGAGGGAAAATCGTCGTTATCCGACCGAGAGGCGTATACAGATACGTCGGAGGGAGGAAACGGCGAAGCAAACGAATTTTAATTTAATAGAAGAAAACCGCAGGTTTTCAACCTTAAATATTTAATCTATGAGAAGAAAGAAAGGGCAGAGACTAAAATAAGCTCTGCCCAAAACTATTCGTTTGCGCTTTTCACCAAAAGGTCGCAGCCAAGGTCGCAGCCATTTATATGACGTTGCTTTGGAAGGCGACTGCCTTTCCGATGATTTTTATGTTTTCAAGCTCGTCCTTAACGTAAAGAAGCGGAGCGTAACGGGGGTTTTCGGGGGAAAGCACAAGCTTTTCTTCCTCGGGGTAATAGTAAACTCTTTTAAGAGTCGCCTCGTCGTTGATAATAACGGCGGCAATCTCACCGTTATCAACCGAGCTTTGCGAGCGAATGAAAACTATATCGCCGTCGAAAATTCTCGCGCCCGTCATAGAGTCGCCGTGCGCACGAAGACAGAAATCGGCGTCAAGCTTTGAGTCTGCCGCAGCGTAGCTCTCATGCTCTTCGGCGGCGTATATCGGCTCGCCGCAGGCAATCTCGCCGAGTATCGGGAGCTTCTTTAATGAAAGGGGAATTAAAGCCTCGTTAAAAGGCACGCTCTTTCCACCTGCGCTCCAACCCATAAGGTGAGAGGGCGTCGTTGAAAGCGAGGCGGCAAGAATCTCAACCTTTTCGGGCGGAATATTCGTTATAACGCCGTTTTCGTATCTGTGTATCGTTTGCTTGCTCGTGCCTACTCTTTCGGCAAGCTCTTCAAGTGTGAGTCCGCGAGCTTTTCTGAGTTCCTTAAGCTTGTTTGCAATCATTTTTTTCTTCCTTACGGTAAATTTATAAATTCTATGCGCCACGCTCTTTTTTATTCAGCGGAGGCGCTTTTTTCTGCCGCAAAATAACTTGCCAAGTTACTTTTTACGACTATATTCTAGCATAAAGTCACGTGAAATGCAATAGCTTGTCGAAAAAAATCTGAAATTTCTTCAAAAAATCACTTGACAAGTGACTTTTGATATGGTATTATTTTCTCGTAAAGTCACCTAATAAGTGACAAAACGAAAGGAGGATTAAAATGTACAGAGGCTGTGACAACTTATTCGGCTTGCCGCCGAGAATATATAGAGAACCCGACGAGATAAGGCTCGACATTTACGAGGTGCGCCTTGCGATAGAGAAAATAAATGCGAGATTGAATATACGGGGACTGATGCTTGAAATCATAACCGATGAAGAAAAATTGAGCCCAAGCGAAGTGGTAACGAGTCTTGAAACCATGCTTGCGGAGGCGGAGGATGCGCTTTCGGAGCTTAACGAGCTTCGGCTTGAGCTTTCACGTCTTGAAGAGGAGCTGTACGACGTAAAATGCGAAATGCAAATATAGAAAAATCAAGCTCGGTTGACATTCTCGTGGCGGCTCTATGCCGTGACTTTCCGAGGAGGGAAAAGGCTATAAAAGACGGCTTTGCGTCACGTCGGACACTTACCGAATTTCGCTACTTGAATTTCAAAATTCTTGAGGCGGTAAGCGAGGTCGTCGAAGCGCAATACGTGATGGTTTTCATAAGGGAAATCGGCGAGAATATCGGCTATGCAAACACGGAAACCGAGGGATTTTGCGAGGTGCTCTATAAGACTCTCAAAAAGAATATTAAGGAAAACATAGCAAGACGGCTTCACCTTTCCGATTAAATTTTTTAAAGCTACAAACTGTGACAAGTTTTGCGGGCTTTCTGTGTTAAAATCTTCAAAAAGGAAACGCCAAAAGGAGTAGGAAATGGAAAAGGTAAAATTCAGGGAAGAGGGGGATTCGCTTTTTGCAAGTCTTGCCTCCGAAATCGATCACCACACGGCAAAGGGGATAAGAGAGGCTATAGACGAGATGCTCTTTAAGCTTTCGCCCGACGTTTTGGTGCTTGATTTTTCCGAGGTTAAATTTATGGATAGCTCGGGCATCGGCTTGATTATAGGAAGAGCGGAGCTTGCCGGTGAGATGGGGTGCGAGCTGAGGCTAGTCGGGCTTTCGGGTACGCTTTTGCGCATAGCGAGGCTTTCGGGCATCGAAAAAATAAAGAATATTACTATAATGTAAGGGATGAGGAAATGAAAAAGATTATAAATGAAATGAAGCTAAGGCTTCCCGCAAAAAGCGTTAACGAGGGGCTTGTCCGCGCCATAGTTTCTGCGTTTTCAGCCGAGCTGAATCCAACCGTTGAGGAGCTTGGCGATTTAAGATGCGCCGTCAGCGAGGCTGTAACGAACGCAATAGTTCACGGCTATCGCGCAGCGAGCGATCCGATGAGGGCGTACGTTTACATATCCTGCCG
>JAZRGJ010000226.1:0-27802 GCA_045644125.1 Eubacteriales bacterium
CTCGTTGGTGCTTTAATCAAAAACGAAGGAGAAAACAAAATGAAAAAATACGTATGTGACGCTTGCGGCTGGGAATACGACGAAGAGAAAGGCTTGCCCGAGGCAGGCATAGCTCCCGGAACGAAATTCGAGGATCTTCCCGAGGATTTTGAATGTCCCCTTTGCGGCGTAGGAAAAGAGCTTTTCAGCGAAGCTTAAATAAATGAAAAAGGGGCGCAAAATGTGCCCCTTTTACAAACAGGAGTTTGATATGGATCTTGTTCTTATTACGGCGTTTGGTGTCGGCGGCGCAACGGTTATAGGCGCTGTTATCGGATTTTTATTTAAAAATATAACTCACAAGTTTTCTGACATCGTCCTTTCGTTTGCGGCGGGAATCATGCTTGCGGCGGCGGTTTTCGGGCTTGTGATTCCCTCTCTTGAATACGGCGGCAAATACGGACTTATCATAACGGTAATAGGCATATTTTGCGGAGCGCTTTTGTTAAGCCTTATAGATAAGCTTGTTCCTCATTTGCATAAAATGTCGGATAGCGGCGACGAGGAAGCGCACAGAAAAACCAATATAGACAAGATATTTCTTTTCGTTATGGCGATAGGTATACATAATTTGCCGGAGGGAATTGCGGCGGGCGTCGGCTTCGGCTCTGAAAACGTTACCGAGGCGTTTCTGATAGCGGGAGGCATTGCGCTCCAGAATATCCCCGAGGGCATGGTTATTATAGGGCCGATGCTTGCGGCAGGTGTCAAGCCGCAGAAAGCGTTCTTTTTTGCGCTCCTTACGGGACTTGTTGAAGTCGCTGGAACTCTTATCGGCTATCTTGCGGTAAGCGTTGCTACGGTAATTCTTCCCTTTGCGCTCGCTTTTGCGGGCGGCACGATGCTCTACGTTATAAGTGACGAAATGATACCCGAAACGCACGCCCACGGCCATCAGCGAGGCGCAACGTATTCGCTTCTTTTAGGCTTTTGCCTGATGCTTGCGTTTGACGTTTTGCTTGCCTAAGGTATAAAAAATTTTCTTTTGCAAAAACTTTTTAAAAAAGGAGTTTTTGTATGATAGAAAAAGATACGGTAAGACTTTTGCGAGAATGTGATGCGGGCGTGAAAATGGGAGTTTCTTCGATAGAGGACGTAATAGACTACGTTAAAAACGAGGATTTTAAGGCTCGGCTTGCAACTTGTAAAAGCGAGCACGATAAGCTTGACTCGCAAATCAAGCGTGAGCTTGACAGATTCGGTGACGACGGAAAAGATCCCAATCCCTTCGCCAAGGGAATGTCTTGGGTTAAAACTAACGTTAAAATGGCGGTTGACCACAGCGACGGAGTTATCGCAGATCTTATGACGGACGGATGTAATATGGGCGTTAAATCCCTTAACAAATATCTCAATCAGTATGAGGCGGCAGATGAGAGATCAAAGGATATTGCAAAGCGCCTTATAAACCTTGAAGAAAAGCTTGCCGTTGATATAAGAGAATATTTATAAGTTTTCTCCAAGCTCTCGAAAAATAAGAAAAGATATAAAATTTATAATGAAAAAAGAGCAAACGCTTAAGACGAAAGTCCTGCGTCTGCTCTTTTTCTGTGATTTTAAAATACGCCAAGTGTTTTAAAAATAAATGCATAGATAAATAAAGTTAAGCCCGAGAATAGCGTATGCCATACGACAAGCTGCCCTGCTAGGCGGACGTCCGCTTTCATCTCCTGAGCCATCGGAACGCTTGATACAGCAACGGGAGTTGCGAAAAGCGCAACGAACGTGGCAAAATGCTCGCCGCTGAAATCGAAGAAAAGATACGCTACCGAGAGGAGTATTACGGGAACGATAACGAGTCTTGCAACGGTGGCAAAAATGATTTCTCTTTTCAATTCTTTGACGGCGGAAAACTCGAACTGTATTCCAAGCGTAAGAAGCGCCAAAGGCGTTGCGCATCTTGAAAGATAATCAAGAACGGTAAATGCGAACGTTATTTCGGAAAGACGGAAAGAAATATCAAAATTAACGAATAAAGCTCGTACACCCAAGGCGGCAAGGCCTGTAAATACACCTATTATCAAAGGATTTTTTGCGATTCCGAGAAGCAAGCTCTTTATATTTATTTTCTGCTCTCCGTCGCCGAAAATCGAAAGGGTGACTATTGCAAGAATATTGAATAAAGGAATTGCTATAGCAGACAGAATCGTTGCAACCGTGATGCCCTTTGCGCCGAATAACGCTTCTGAAAGCGGAATTCCTATAAGAGCGAAATTTGAGCGGAAAACACCTTGAATTATGACGCTTCTGCGAGACTTATGCTTGCTTGCCAAAATCGAATACGGAATAGCCAGAAGAAAAATCGCAAGCACGGAAATCACGGAAAAAATTATATATCCCGAATCTATAGCGCTGAAGTTTTCGATTTTGTAAATATTTAAAAACAGAAGACAAGGAAGTAAAACCCTGAACACTATTTTGTTGAGCGGTTTTGCAACGTCCTTAGTCACAAGGCCGAGTCTTTTTATTACGTATCCTACAAGCGCGGTGATGATTAGAGGAGATACCGCATTGAAAGCGAAAAATAAAGAGTTCATTTTTGCACCTTTGAAAAATATTTTACTTGGAAATTATATCAAAAATTAACCTCTTTGTCAAGAATGGAATAGTTTTAATCGGCGTTTAAAGGCGCAAAGAAGCTGCCCCAAATTGAGTTTTGAGGCAGCTTTTTTTATTTGATTTTTGCTATCAGCTCTCTGTCGAAATCTATCACGATTTCAGAGCCCGGCGCTATGTCTTCTGCGATTATAAGCTTTGCAATAAGAGTTTCAACGTTGGCGCTGATGAATCTCTTTAAGGGGCGCGCGCCGTAAATCGGATCGTACGCCTTTTCTATAACGTAAGCTCTTGCTTTTTCCGTGAGAGTTACGCAAAGCTGCTTTTCGGCAAGTCTGTCGGAAAGCGACGCAAGCGAAAGCTCAACTATTGCGCTTATATTTTCACGCGTCAGCGGCTTGAAATATATTATTTCGTCGAGTCTGTTTAAAAATTCGGGGCGGAAGGAGCGCTTCAAAAGCTCGCCGACGGCGTTTTGCGCCCTCTCGCTTATTTCTCCGTTTTCTATTCCGTCAAGAATTATATCCGAGCCGAGATTGCTCGTCATAATAATTATCGTATTCTTAAAATCGACCACTCTTCCGTGGCTGTCGGTTATTCTGCCGTCGTCAAGCACTTGTAAAAGCACGTTGAAAACGTCAGGGTGCGCCTTTTCGATTTCGTCAAAAAGCACGACGGAATACGGCTTTCTTCTAACCGCCTCGGTGAGCTGACCGCCCTCGTCGTAGCCTACGTAGCCGGGAGGCGCTCCTATAAGGCGGGAGGTCGAATATTTTTCCATATACTCCGACATATCGATTCTCACGATATTCTTATCGTCGTCAAAAAGAGATGCGGCAAGAGCCTTCGCAAGCTCGGTTTTACCAACGCCCGTCGGGCCTAAAAACATAAACGAGCCTATCGGGCGTCTTGGATCACGTATTCCCGCGCGAGAGCGGAGGATTGCGTTGCAAACCTTGGTAACACCCTCGTTTTGACCTATAACTCTGCGGTGAAGAATTTCGTCCATGGAAAGAAGCTTGTGTCTTTCGCTTTCTATAAGCTTCGCAACGGGGATGCCCGTCCAGCGCGCGACGATTTTGGCTATTTCCTCTTCGTTTATAGAATTGCGAAGAAGGCTTGTGCGCTTTATTTCTTCGCTTTCCTTTTCGGCTTCGTGAAGCTCTCGCTGCAGCTCGGGAAGCTTGCCGTATTTAAGCTCTGCGGCTCGTGAAAGATTGTAGTCGTTTTCGGCTCTCTCTATTTCTTCGCCGATTTTTTCGATTTCCTCACGGAGCTTTTGCACCTTGCCGATTTCCGCCTTTTCGTTTTCCCATTTTGCCGTCATTTCGTTGAAGCTTGAGCGAAGCTCTGAAATCTCTTGGCGAAGCTTTTCAAGCCTTTCAAGAGAGAGCTTATCCTTTTCCTTTTTTAAAGCCGCCTCTTCGATTTCAAGCTGCATGATTTTTCTTGAAATTTCGTCCATTTCCGTCGGCATTGAATTCATTTCGGTTTTTATAAGAGCCGCCGCCTCGTCAACAAGGTCAATCGCCTTGTCGGGTAAGAATCTGTCGGAAATATATCTGTTTGAAAGAACTGCCGCAGATATGAGAGCCGAGTCGTGAATTTTAACTCCGTGGAAAACTTCGTATCTTTCTTTCAGTCCTCGCAAAATGGTTATAGTATCTTCAACCGTCGGCTCAGGCACGGTAACGGGCTGAAATCTTCTCTCAAGAGCCTGGTCCTTTTCAATATAAAGTCTGTATTCGTTAAGAGTCGTAGCTCCGATACAGTGAAGTTCGCCGCGGGCGAGCATCGGTTTTAGAATATTTCCCGCATCCATCGCTCCGTCCGTCTTTCCTGCGCCCACTATCGTGTGAAGCTCGTCGATAAAGAGTATAATTTTACCGGCAGCCTCCTTTATTTCTTCAAGAACGGCTTTGAGCCTTTCTTCAAACTCTCCGCGGTATTTTGCTCCCGCAATGAGCGCGCCCATATCAAGAGAGAAAATGCTTCTGTCCTTAAGTCCGTCGGGCACGTCGCCCTTAACTATTCTTTGGGCAAGCCCCTCGGCGATTGCCGTTTTTCCGACGCCGGGCTCGCCTATAAGGCAGGGGTTGTTTTTTGATTTTCTTGATAGGATTCTTATAACGTTTCTGATTTCCTCGTCACGTCCTATAACGGGGTCGAGCTTGTGCTCTTTTGCCAATTTAACGAGGTCTTGACCGTATTTTTCAAGAACGTTATAAGTGTTTTCCGGTGTTTGATTAGTCACTTTTTTATTACCTCGTATTTTCTTCAAAGCGTCGATAAAGGAGCGCTTGTCAAATTTTGCTTTTTCTAAAATCTGTTTTATTTTTTGATCGCATGATGCGAATATTGCCAGCATTATATGCTCAACGGACGTAAAATCATCGCCCATTTTATCTCTTTCTTCTTCGGATCTTTCAAGAAGAAGCTCGGCATCTCTCGAAAGATAAAGGCGGTCTATGCCGCTTACCTTGGGAAAGCTTTCGATATGCTTTTTAGCCTCGCTTAAAATAAGCGAAACGTCAGCGCCGGAAGCTCTTGCAATTTCCGGAATAAGCCCGTCCTTATCGGAGAAGAGAGCGGTAAATATATGCGCTGTGTCTACGGTGGGATTTTTAAGCTCCGAAGCCTTAGCTTCTGCGGCCTTTACGGCGTCGATGCTTTTTTGCGTGAATCTTTCAATATTCATTCCTCTCTCCTTTCAATTTGCAAACAAGACTCTCGTCTGCTTATAGTTTACTAGTATTTTGTGAACAAACAAAGTACAAATTGAGTACAAAATGTAAATATTAGCACTTGACTCGGTAGAGTGCTAAAAAATAAAAGCTTGACTTATTTCCGTTATTATGCTAAAATGGTTTTAAATTATGTGTGAGCTGATTTTTAATTTTAAAAGGAGCTTTGATTATGGCTTTTGACGTTAAAAAACGCAAGCGCGAGCTTATAAGTGAAAACGTTAAGCGCGTGAAAATTGCGGCAGAGGGCGAAAAGCTTGCAAGAATTTTCGTTCTTCTTACACTTATATCAAGAAGTATTCTTCTTTTATTTGAAATTATCTACGCTTCGGTAACACCAACCGTAATATCCGTTTGGTCGCATATTTTGTTTATTCCTTTCATTTTGATTATGTATATGATATACGACGGCAACAAGGCTTTCGTATACATTCCGATGTTTTCAGCGCCGATAAGGCTCGTCTATCACTTTACATCGGTTTTGCCTACCGTTGCCACGGAGGGCGTTAGCGCGCTTACCGTAGTTTCCCTTATATTCCTTGCGGCGCAATTTTTCTTCTGCGTTTTCATGAGCGCAAACACGAAGTGCGACGTTTATTTCACGGCAATGCAAAAAATCAATCTTAAGCTTCGCTCGGAAATGATTGGCGGAAAAAAATAAGCACTTGACAAATAAGAAAAAGTTTAGTATTATATAAAGCAGAAATTGAGAGTAATTCTCAATTTCTGCTATTCTTTTTAGGAGAAAGTAAATGACTTATAATACCGAAGCTCATAAAAAAATACTTGAGTTTTTGAAGAAAAACCGTGAAAAAAGCTTCAGCGCCGAAGAAATTTTTTCAAATCTTTCCGAGGGCGGCGTAAGAAAAAGCACGGTTTTCCGTCAGCTTGCAAAGCTTTCTGAAAGCTCGGAGATAAAAAGGATTACGAGCGCCAGCAATCGCTCCGTGAGGTATCAGTTTATGGATAGGGAGCATTGCGGAGCGCATTTGCATCTTAAATGCTCGTCGTGCGGAAAGCTTTTGCATCTTAATAACGAAATTACTGAATTTTTTGAAAAGAGCATAAAAAGCGCAAAAAGCTTTTCAATAGACACCGGCGCTTTTATCCCCGGAATTTGCGATAAATGCACGCTTAAGGAGGATGCGATATGACTCTTCTTCATGCGCACGCTTCATTTTCGGAGATGAGCGGCGGAGAAATCGTTCGTGGAATTTTAAACGAGGTAGTTTGGCATTCCATTCTTGATTCATTGAAAATCGTAGCTTTCTTGTTTCTCGCATATCTTCTTATGGAATTTATTGAGCACAGAGCCTCGGAAAAGGTGGAGGGCGTCGTTAAAAAAGCCGGTGCGCTCGGCCCCTTGGTCGGAGCTTCGCTCGGCGTTGTGCCGCAATGCGGCTTTTCAACGGTTGCGTCGAATTTTTATACGGCGCGCGTTATCACGATGGGAAGCCTCGTAGCCGTTTTCCTTTCAACTTCCGACGAAATGCTACCTATCATGGTATCGGGAAACGTTTCAGCAAAATTCGTTTTTGCCGTTCTCGGTTATAAGCTCGCTGTTGCTATTCTCGTTGGCTTCGCCGTTGATTTCGTTCTTCGAATCGTCTTCGGCGGGCGTGAGCGTAATATCGATATTGACGAGATATGCGAAAATGATAATTGTCATTGCGAGCGTGGAATTTTCTATTCTGCGATACATCACACTTTGACGGTCGGCGGCTTCGTGCTTCTCATAACCCTTATTTTAAACCTTGTTATTTTCTTCGTGGGCGAAGAAAATCTTGCAGCTCTTATGTACGATAAGTTCTTCGTTGGCCACGCCATAGCAGCGCTTTTCGGCCTCATACCCAATTGCGCTATATCGGTTGCCCTGACAGAGTTGTGCATTGAGGGCTATATCACCGTCGGAACGATGCTTTCGGGCCTTTTTGCAGGCTCAGGCGTCGGACTTCTCGTTCTTATCAAGGTTAATAAAAGAAAAAAGGAAAGCCTTGTCATAATAGGAATACTTCTTCTTGCGGGAATCTTCTTCGGTATGCTTGCCGATATTATAGATTTTTCTTCGCTTTTAAATTAAAAGTCGATATTGTTCAAAAAATAGCCAATATATCAATAGAAAATATCAAAATCAAGTGATAAAATTGTTATAAAGAAATATTTTCAGGCGGTGTATTTATGAAAAAAACTCTTGCAATAGTTGGTTACGGAGGCCAGGGAGCATGGCACGCTAATCACGCTTTGAACAGTGACGTAATAACGCTTGCCGGCATTTACGATATAAGTGAAAAACGTACGGAAGCCGCTCAAAAGCTCGGTATTCATACATACTCTTCCATTGACGAGCTTTTGGCTGACGGAAAGATTGATATGGTGCTTTGCGCAACGCCTAACGACTCTCATAAGGAAATCGTAATAAAAGCCCTTTCAAGCGGTAAGAACGTTATCTGCGAAAAGCCCGTTGCGCTTTCCGTCGGAGATTTTGATGAAATGGTAAAGACCGCTCGTGAAAACGGAGTTCTTTTCACCGTTCACCAGAACAGAAGATGGGACGTTGACTTTCTCGCAATGAAGCAGCTGGTGTCTTCGGGAGAAATCGGAGAGCTTATCAATATCGAATCGAGAATCCACGGCTCTCGCGGAATTCCTTCCGACTGGAGATGCAAGAGAGAATTTGGCGGAGGAATGGTTCTTGACTGGGGCGTTCACCTCATAGACCAGATACTTAATATAATCCCCGAAAAAATAACCTCCGTATATTGCGAGCTTTTCAATATAACTACGAAAGAGGTTGACGACGGATTCAATCTTCATATAGGCTTTGAGAGCGGCAAGCGCGCGACGGTCGAGGTTGGAACTTATAACTTTATCGCAATGCCGAGATTTTATATGCAAGCCAAAGAAGGCTCTGCCTTCATCGAGGATTGGCGTCAAAAATGCCGTGTTGCAAGACTCAAGGCTTGGTGCGAAAAGGACGTCACCCCGGTGCAGACCGCCGCAGGTATAACGAAGACTATGGCGCCGAGAGATGAGATTACGATAGACTCTTATGAAATAGAAAGACCGACGTCTGACGTTCACGATTTTTATCGCAATTTCGTCATGGCAATAGACGGAAAAGAGACGCAACTCGTAAAGTGCGAAGAGGTAAGACGAGTGCTTCTCGTAATGGAAAATGCGTTCAAATCCGGCGAAAAGCATGAAGTGATTAAGACGGAAATATAAAAACAAAAGAGAAAAACGTAAACTAAAGTTTTCAAAAAGCCGACATCTTGAGTGAAATGTCGGCTTTTTATTTGTTTTTTGCGGCAAAAAAAGCGCTGAAAAAGTTTCAGGCTCTTTATTGCGTAACTCTTGAAAAATATTAAAATTTATGGTATTATTTATTCAGAAGAAGTCAAAACTCTAAAGATGTGAATCTTGAAAGGAACGTTTATGGAAAAGTGGATGAAAAGAACCGTGGAGCTTTTATCAGGGCTCGTTTTAAGCCCCAAGCCCATTCCCTCGGTCGTGCCATATGCTCCCCAGAAAACCGAAATATCCGGGACTGAGAAAAGATTTTTCAAAAGAGGAAAACCCGAAGAGCTTGGAGTTTCTTCCATACGCTTATACAGAATGTTATCGGAGCTTGAGGCAGAGGCGAGAGCGAATATTCACACCGTTATGGTTTTGAAGGACGGAGTCGTTATTTCAGAAGCCACCGCTCCGGGATACGACGTTAATATCGCAAAGCTTTCCCACTCAATGACGAAAAGCATTATCGGAATGGCTATCGGTTTTCTGGTAGATGAAAACAGGCTTTCCGTAGACGAAAAGCTTATTGACGTTTTGCCTGAATACGATTACCTTGATCCTTATTTTCACGAAATCACGGTTAAGCATCTTTTAACGATGCAAACGGGCGTTAAAATATCAGAGGCAGGCTCTGTAACCGAGAGCGCTTGGTCCGAGGCTTTCTTTGCTTCCAAGCTCTCTTTCCGTCCCGGCTCGGAATTTAAATATAACAGCATGAATTCGTACATATTGGCGAAAATAGTCGAGCGCCGCGCGGGACTTAAAATTATGGAGTTTTTAAAGCCTCGTCTTTTTGAGCCGCTTGAGATAGATAATGTGCTTTGGGAGCTTGGCCCCGAAGGTCTTGAAAAGGGCGGATGGGGCATATATCTTTCAACTGAAAGCTGGGCAAAGCTCGGATATATGATGCTGTCGGGCGGAAGCTTCTTCGGCAAGCGCATTCTCTCTGAGGCTTGGGTTAAGGAGAGCGTGTTTCCGCACGCAAAAACAAGCGAAACCCTCGGCGATTTCAACTACGGCTATCAGCTGTGGCGAGCAAGATCGGGAGACGACTTTCTTTTCAACGGAATGCTCGGCCAAAACACGTGGATTTCCCCGAAAAATAACGTTATAGTAGTTTTAACCGCCGGAAATAACGAGCTTTTCCAGTCAAGCCCCGCGCTTGATATAGTTCGCAAATATCTTTCTTCCGCATCTCTCACTCGCCCGTATGAAAGAGGCGGCGCTGCGCTTCTTCGTGAAAAAGAAGCGAGGTTTTTTGAGAGCCGCCGCGCAGTGAAGCCGATGCTTAAGCGCCGCGGATTGAAATATTTTTTGGGATTTGCAGATCCCATGCCGTACGACGATAACTTCTATTCTCTTTTCGGCACTTACAGATTCCCCGAAAACAATCACGGCATATTGCCGGCGTTCGTGCGTGTAATGCAGAACAATTACATGGGCGGAATCGAGAGCATAAACATCGAAAAAAGTGACACGGGTATAGTTGTTAACTCTACGGAGGGAGGCGTGTCGTATAAATTCCGCGCAGGATTTTACGGATACGAGAAAAACGTTGTCGATTTTTGCGGCGAGAAATATATGCTCTCTGCCCTTGCTTCTTCGGAAACGGATAAGGACGGCCGCCTGAGCTTCAAAATTCAACTTGTTTTCCCCGAGCTTCCGAATACGAGAACTTTAGTTTTAACTCCTTTGAAAAATGCGAGGCTCGGCTTTAAAATGCTTGAAACTCCCAACCAAAAGCTTGCTATGCCGTTTCTTGAAGCCATGACGGCCGGCAGCAAAAAAATAGCCTTTGCTCTTGATTTTATCGAGAAAAGGCTCGGCGAGGATTTTTTGGCGGATAAAATATCGGAGCTTTTCGAGCCTAATCTTACGGCCGTTGACGAAGCGTGCCGAGATTTCGATGAAATTTTCCTCGAGGAGCGACTTGCGAGCGAGGAAAGGCTGCGCCCGGGAAGAATGCTTGCAGGGCTTATATCGCAATTCGTGAGAAGCGACGGAGAGGAAGAGGCTTCGAAGTTTTCATTGGTTGCGGGCCTTTTCGGATTTATGAGAAACAAAAACCTCTTCTTCGAAGACGAAGACTAGGAGCTCGGAATCAAAAAGGGCTGAAAAACGTTACAAAAAAACGAAAAAAGGCAAAGAGAAAGAGCTCGCCGACCGGCGACCTCTTTCTTAAATTTGGGCAACGCTAAAAGAGGTACGGAGCTTTTTGACTTCGCGCCCTAAGCTATGTAGCTATTCTATTAGTCGAGGTTGAGGGTGTTGAGCATATCGCGAAGAGCTTTTGCTTCTTCTACGGTGATAGTAATACCCTTGCCCATTTTTTCGTGGTCGGGAGACCAGGTGCGAATGTCGTAAACAGGCTCTCTTTCATTCCAGCTGATAAGCTTGAGCTCCTTGTTCCAGCCGTTTTTACCTTCGCTTACGATACCGATAGATTCAACTATCTCATACTTGATTTCGGGCATTTCTTTTCTCCTTATATAAAATATAAATATTTAAGGTATTTTTACATATTTTAGCATGATATTTCACATTTGTCAATAAATATATTAAAAATATTTTAATTTGTCGTAAAAAACTTCGTTTTGTCGCAAAACGCAAGCTGATTTTCGGGTGTTTCCGCCGGTTTTAGTCACAAAAATGCTTGACACCGATTTTAAAAGAAGATATAATAATTTTATAAAACACTATGGGGGCAGATTATGAAATACTATCTTGCAATAGACATCGGCGCATCAAGCGGAAGACACATCGTCGGATACATTGAAAACGGAGAAATCAAAACCGAAGAAGTTTACAGATTTCCCAACGGAATGGATAACGTTGACGGTAGCTTGGTCTGGAATACGGAAAGACTTTTTTCGGAAATAAAGCGCGGTATAAAAGCGGCGCACGCTAAATTCGGTAAAATCGAAAGCCTTTCAATCGACACCTGGGGCGTTGATTACGTTCTTCTTTCGGGTGATAAAGAGATTTTGCCGGTATACGCATACCGTGACGCAAGAATGGACGCCGTAATTGACGAAGTTCATAAAATAGTTCCCTACGAAACTCTTTATGAAAGATGCGGAATAAGCTTCGAAAAATTTAACACGGTATATCAGCTTTATGCCGATAAGAAAGCAAACAGACTCGATAACGCAACGGATTTCCTTATGCTTCCCGAGTACTTTATGTATAAGCTCACGGGAGTTAAGAAAAAGGAGTTTGCGGATGCAACGACGACGGGCCTTGTAAATGCAAAAAGTCGCGAATTGGATAGCGAAATATGGAGTTTGCTCGGCTATCCTTCCCGCCTTATAAAGCCGCTTTCGATGCCCGGAGAAGCAGTTGGATACCTTAAAGACGAAATTGCCGCCGAGGTCGGTGGAAATCCTCTCGTCGTTTTGTGCCCGACTCACGATACGGCAAGCGCCGTAGAGGCAATCGATATGGAAGAAAATGCGCCGTACATTTCATCTGGTACGTGGTCGCTTCTCGGTGTTAAAACGGAGAACGTTATAAGCGACGAAGGAAGCAGACTTTCCGGTTATTCGAATGAGGGCGGCGTCGGTTATAACCGTTATCAAAAAAATATAACGGGCCTTTGGATAGTGCAATGCTTAAGACGTGAGCTTTGTCCCGATAAGGATTTTGGCGATATAGCAACGGAAGCGTCGAAATCCGATTACTGCGAATACTTTGATCCTAACGACGACGTTTTTTCAGCTCCCGAAAGCATGAAGCTTGCAATAGACGGCTATTTCAAAGAAAGAGGAAAGTCTTTGCCCGAGCGCGAGGCGGACTATTTCAAAGCGGCGTATCTCAGCTTGGCGCACGGCTATAAAACGGCAATTGAGGACCTTGAGAAAAACACCGCAAAAACGTATTCTTATATCTATATCGTCGGCGGCGGCGCTAAGAACGTTTACTTGAACGGACTTACGGAAAAAATCACGGGAAAGCGTGTTGTCGCTTTGCCGATAGAGGCAACGTCGATAGGAAATCTTAAAACTCAAATGAAACGCAACGGAGAATGGATATGACATCGTACGAATACGCTAAAAGCGAATACTCCAAATTCGGAATAGACACGGAAGCGGCGATAAAAAAGCTTTCCGACGTTTCAATTTCCATCCATTGCTGGCAGGGTGATGACGTTACGGGATTTGATAACCGCGAGGCGCTGTCGGGCGGCATACAGGCTACGGGAAATTATCCCGGCAAAGCCGGAACTCCCGATGAGCTTATGCGTGATATGGACGTAGCTCTTTCGCTTATTCCCGGAAAGAAAAAGCTCAACGTTCATGCGTGCTACGCAATCATTCCCGAGAGTGAAAACGTCGGCAGGGATGAAATACTTCCCCGCCATTTCGAGCCTTGGGTAAAGTACGCCAAAGAAAGAGGAATTGGCATAGATTTCAATCCGACCTTTTTCTCGCACCCCATGGTAAAAGACAATCTTACTCTCTCCTCCCCCGATGAGAACGTGCGCAAATACTGGATAAGACACGGCATTGCCTGCCTTAAAATTTCCGAATATTTCGCAAAGGAAACGGGCGTTCCTTGCGTTATGAACATATGGATTCCCGACGGCTACAAGGAAATCCCCGCAGACAGACTCGGCCCAAGAGCGAGATTCAAAAGCTCGCTTGACGAAATTCTTGACACGCCGTACGATAAATCCAAGGTTTTCGTAACCCTTGAATCCAAGGTTTTCGGAATAGGTCTTGAATCTTACACGGTTGGCTCTGCGGAGTTTTGCCTTTCGTATTCCACCTCGCGCGGAATAACGCCTCTTATGGATAACGGACACTATCACCCGACAGAGCTTGTGTCGGATAAAATATCATCCTTGCTCGTCTTTAACGAAAAAATCGCTCTTCACGTAACACGCTCCGTACGTTGGGACTCCGACCATATCGTAATTTTTGACGACGAAACACGTGAGATAGCAAAGGAAATCGTAAGAAACGGCGCTTTGGACAGAGTTTTTATAGCGCTTGACTATTTCGATGCGTCGGTAAACAGAATTGCCGCTTGGGCAATAGGCGCAAGAAATCTTCAAAAGGCGCTTTTGTCGGCTCTTCTTCTGCCGAACGAAGAGCTTTGCGAATATCAGAATAAAGCAGACTTTACGAAAATGCTCGCTATAAGCGAAGAATGTAACACGCTTCCCCTCGGCGCCGTATGGCAGGAATACTGCAGAAGATGCGGCGTGCCCGAAGGACGTGAATGGTTGGATACCGTTGATAAGTATGAAAAAGAGGTTTTGTCGGGAAGATGATTCTTATAGGCGGAAAAAAGCAGTTTAAAGCTAATCTTCACAGCCACAGTAATTTAAGCGACGGAGCTTTTTCTCCCGAAGAGCTTAAGAAGATATACAAGGAGCGCGCGTACTCGATTCTCGCGATAACCGATCACGATTATCCTTGCGATCACAGCGAGCTTAACGATGATGATTTCCTTATGCTGACGGGCTACGAGGCTACAATAAGGGTGGACCCTGATAATAAGTACGATATCTACGCTCCTGAAATTCATATAAATCTTTTTGCCGGAGAGCCTGATAACGTAACCTTGATCGACTATGCGCCTCACCATTGCAAGTATTTGCTTAAAAACCCCGAATACTTTAAATCTATTCCGAAAGCCGACACGGGAAAGCCGAGAATATACGGCGCGGATTACGTGAATGAATTCGTAAAAACGGCAAACGAAGTCGGTTATATTTGTTCGCTTAACCATCCGAGTTGGTCTCTTGAAGAAGACGAGACGGTTTATAAGTACCGCGGATTTTTCTCAATGGAAATCGCTAACTATATTTCCCGTGAATATAATGCGGCGCTTTATGAAAAACTTTTAAAGAGGGGCAGAAGAATTTTTTGCCACGGCGGTGACGATAACCACAACAGAGAAGCTCTTGATTCAAGATATTCCGATTCGTTTGGCGCGTTCACGGTGATAGAGGCGGACTCGCTCGACTACGCATCGGTATTTTCGGCTCTTGAAAACGGAAATTTCTACGCTTCGCGCGGACCTGTAATTCACGAGCTGAGAATTGAGGTCGATAAGGCCTTCATAAAAACCTCGCCTTGCGACAATATATGGATGCATTACGGCGCAAAGCATAAGGGGCTTGTTTACGACGAAAGCGGCGAAGGCATAACTGAAGCCGTCTTTGAAATACCGAAAGATGCGCCCTTCGTTCGTTTTTCCGCCTGGGATAAAAACGGAAAAAGCGCTGATACGAGAGGCTATTTCCGTGATGAGCCGGGTATTTGACACGCAGTAAATAATAATTTTTTTATTAAATTGCGAAAAACTATTGCTTTTTTAAAAAATATGTGTTAGAATATAGGACAGTCAAAATGCGCGAGTATGCGCTTCGCGCTTCGAATATTATGGAGGACAGATAAATGGTTGTTATTGAGTATATACTCCTTTCAGTGCTTCTTGTTTGCGCTGTCGTTATCGTTGGCGCAGTAACTATGCAGAAGTCCGGCGAAGAAGGACTTTCGGGCACTATCGCAGGTGGCTCGGAAACTTATTACGGAAAAGACAAGTCAGTTCAGACAGGCAGATCGCTTCGTAAGTGGACTATAATCGTAGGTATTATCTTTGCTGTTGCAGTTGCTGTTGTTTACATTATACAGCCCGATTACGTACAGACCAAAGACAACATTGGCACTTGGAAGCAAGTTTCAGAGTTCGCTTCAATATTTACTGAAAAATAAATGTTAAACGGCTGTTGCGAGGCAACAGCCGCATTTTTTTCTTTAGATAGGCTGACGATGCCTAAAGTTTTTCGGCTTTTAAGTATTTATTTTTTCGCTTTGCGGAAATTAAGAAAAAATCGATTGAAGGAAATATGAAAAGAAATAATTCGAAAAAATCGTTCGGAAAATTTTCCGCGCGTAATACTCATAAAAGAAAATCAAAAGAACACGCAAAGCGAGAGCTTTTGAAAATGCTCGACGGGCTGGGGCCCGTTGCTGAGGGCGCTAAGATAAAGCTGAGTGACGACGGCGGAAAATACGCGCGCGAGTCGTCAAAGCTCCGCCGTGATGAAATTTCTGCGGAGGGTGTTTTCTCTTCTTCCAAAAGCGGATTTGGCTTCGTTGCGGTAGAGGGCGAGGAGCGTGACGTCTTCATTCCCGACGGAAAAACTCGCGGAGCTGTAGACGGAGATAAGGTAGCGATAATTTACCGCAAATACACGGGCTTTTCGGGAGAAACGAAAACCGAAGGACGAGTCGTTGATATAGTTTCTTACGGAAGAAAAACGCTTATAGGAACGGTTACGAAAGAGAGAAGCCTCGGACACAGAAAAGGCGGAATTAAGTTTATTCTCGTTCCTGACGATCCTAAAATCACGGTATATCCCGAGCTCGTTTCTATGGAAGGGATAAAGCCGGGAGATAAAATCGAGGCGAAGATTTTAAGGAAAAATTCATTTAAGCTCGAATGTGAGCCCCTTGTAAATTTTGGCAAAACAGAGAGCCGCGAAGCAAATTACAACGCAATTCTTGCCGATTGCGGAATAGACGTTGAATTTACTCGGGAAGAAGAGGCGGAGGCGGCGTTTTTTGCCTCGCTTCCCGTTGAGCTTGGCAATAGAATTGACTTGCGAGGCGAGATAATATTCACTATCGACGGCGAGGGCGCTAAAGACCTTGACGATGCAATATCTCTCGTATGCTTGCGTGATGGTGGCTACGAGCTCGGCGTTCATATTGCCGACGTATCTCACTACGTTACGGAAAGAAGCCACCTTGACAGAGCCGTAATGGCTCGCGGCACGAGCGTTTATTTTACCGATAAGGTCGTGCCAATGCTTCCTAAAAGCCTTTCAAACGGAGCGTGCTCGTTGAATGTGGGAGAGGATAAATACGCTCTTTCCGCTATCATAAAGCTTTCGGCAAAGGGCGAGCTTATAGATGCCGAAGTTAAGCCGTCGCTTATAAGAAGCGCGGTGCGAGGCGTCTATTCGGAGGTTAACGCCATATTTGAAAACCGCGCCGACGAAAAGCTTTTGGAAAAATATAAAACTGTAATTCCGAGCCTTGAAAAAATGCGCTCTCTTTATCTTATATTGAAAGACAAGAGCGAAAAGAGGGGCTCCGTCGAGCTTGATTCTCCCGAGGCGGAAATTTTGCTTGACGAATCGGGCGTCCCCTACGATATTATCAAGCGTGAGCGTGGGGATGCCGAAAAGCTTATCGAAGCGTTTATGCTTGCCGCTAACGAAGCGGTGGCGACGAAGCTTTTCGATGCGAAAATTCCCTGCGTTTACAGAGTGCACGAGCCGCCCGCGCCGGATAAGCTCGATGAATTTCTGAATTACGCTCATAATATGGGATTTGACACTTCGTATATATCAAGGGAAAAATGCTCGCCTGCCGATTTTTCGGCGCTTCTTGAGGCGGCTTCTCGGAAAGAGCTCTCCCTTCCGCTCTCTTACGCAATGCTGAGGGCGATGTCAAAGGCTAAATATTCTTCCGAAAGAATAGACCATTTTGGCTTAGCCTTGGAAAAATACTGTCATTTCACCTCTCCGATAAGAAGACTTTCCGACCTTGCAACGCACAGAATAATTCATAAAGTATTGATAGAGGGCAAAAGAGCCGAGCTTTACGCCTCTTACGCAAAGAGAGCGGCGGCTGCGGCAAGTGAAGCCGAGCTCCGCGCGCTTGCGGCGGAGCGACGCATAGAAAATCTTTATAAGGTTATCTATATGCAAAGCAAAATAGGCGAGGAGTTTGAGGCAACGGTAAGCTCGGTCACCTCGTTTGGCCTTTTCTGTATGCCCGATAACACTTGCGAAGGACTTGTGCCGATAAGCGAGCTTGGCTGGAATTTCGTTTTTGACGAAAAGAATTTGACTATTCGCTCAAGAGATACGGTTTATAAACTCGGCGATAAAGTCAGAGTGCGTCTTGAAGAGGCTGATATTATAAGAGGCAAGCTTCGCTACTCCGTAGTTTAAATACAAAAGAAAGGGGATAAATATGAAAAAGGCGATAACCGCAATAACGCTTTTTGACTTGGTGTTTATGCTGCTGCTTTCCGTATCCGGAAGCGTTGGCGGCGTATTCGGAAATATCATTTATTATCTTGCGTTCGTTATTCCGATTTTCCTTGCCTTCATTTATCTTAGAGGCAGAGATTACGAAGCCAATCCCACGCCGTTAAAGCTCTTGCCGGATTTGAAGAGTATTGTTTATACCCTTCCCCTTATAGCGCCGTTTATAAGCGCTGTTTTCGCGCTTTCCTTTTTAACGTCGCTTTTGCTTAATCTTCTCGGATTTTCAAGCGTTACCGACGTTTCTGGAAATCTTTTCGGCGTTATAATAAAGCACGCCGCCATTCCGTCGGTTTTTGAAGAAGCTGTTTTCAGATTCATTCCGATAATGCTTCTTTTGCCGTATTCGAAGAAAAACGCCGTCGTTATAAGCTCCGTTATGTTTGCCGCCGTGCATTGCAATCTTTTTCAGATTCCCTACGCCCTTATAGCAAGCTTCGTCTTGTCTTTCGTGGCAATTGCAACGGGAAATATTTTCCCTTGTATTCTTCTTCATTTTTTAAATAACCTCGCATCAATAGCTTTTATGAGATGCTCCGAGGCGCAAAATTTCAACTTGATTTTCTTTTTGTCGCTTGCGGTTTTAACCCTTGCTTCAGCGGCGGTTATTTTCTTCAAGCGTGAAAAATACAAGAAAGCCTTAACGGAGATTAAAGAGGATAAATGTAACGTTGAGTTTGCGTCGTCTACCGTGATTTTCGTCGGCATGGCGATTGTTATTGGAGTTATAAATTTATGGATGAGATTATAAAAACAGACGAAGAATTTATGAGAGAGGCTCTGCTTCTTGCTAAACGCGCGGAAGAAGAGGACGAGGTGCCCGTCGGCGCGCTCGTAGTGCTTGACGGAAAAATAATAGCCTCCGCTTACAATACTCGAGAGAAAGATAAATGCGCAACGCACCACGCAGAGCTTTTGGCGATTGAAAGAGCGTGCGCCGCAATGGGCGGTTGGCGCTTGCCCGGTGTGACTCTTTACGTAACGATGGAGCCGTGCTGTATGTGCGCCGGCGCTATAATCAACGCAAGAATACCGAGGGTTGTTTTCGGCACGCCCGATTTGCGTTTCGGCGCTTTCGGCTCGCTTCTCAATTTGGCAGAATTTCCGCTTAATCATAAGCCGGAGCTTGTCGGCGGCGTTCTGGGTGATGAGTGCCGCAATATGCTTTCCGAATATTTCCGAAAGAAGAGAAAGTGTAAGGATACTGCTAAAGATTGACAACTTTATATTTATATGTTAAAATAGTACAAAATCCGACAAAGTGAGAAAATATGAAAAAAGAATATATTGAGTGTGGAAAAATTGTCGCTCCCCACGGTGTCAAGGGCCTCGTTAAGCTCGAATCGTGGTGCGATAGCCTTAAAGTGCTTGCCACAAGAAAACGTGTTTATATTTTGAAAAACGGCGAATATACGGAGTTTCCCGTGATAAGCGCATCTGCTGCGGCGAATACCGTTATTATGAATATAGGCATTGATTCCCGTGAAAGCGCGCAGGCGATGAAAGGTACGGTGCTTTACCTTAAGCGTGAGGATATTCCCGTGCCGAAAGGCTCATATCTTATTTCAGACATGATAGATTTGCCGGTTATCGACGTTGACACGGGCAAGGTTTACGGAACTCTTTCCGAGGTAAGCGACGTGCCTCAAGGCAAGCTTTATGCCATAAAAACCGACACGGGTACGGTTTATCTGCCCGAACGCCCTGAGTTCGTCAAAAAGATTGACGTTGACACGGGAATTTTCGTTAAGCCCATCCCCGGCTTTTTTGATTAGGAGCTTTTATGAAATTTGACGTAATGACTCTCTTTCCCGATATGGTAAATTCCGTGCTTAAGGAAAGCATTATAGGAAGAGCTGAAAAAAACGGCGCAATCTCGGTCGAGTGTCACAATATAAGAGATTATTCGAAAGACAAGCACAGAAAAACGGACGATACCCCGTTTGGCGGCGGAGTAGGAATGCTTATGACCTGCCAGCCTATTTACGACTGCTATCTGTCTGTCATCAAAAACATACCGGAAAATGCGAAGCGCCGAGTTATTTATATGTCACCGAGAGGCAGTATTTTCTCGCATGAGGCGGCGAAAAGGCTTTCCGAATACGACAACCTTATTTTCCTTTGCGGGCATTACGAGGGCGTTGACCAAAGAATTATAGACGAAATAGTCGACGAAGAAATTTCTCTTGGCGATTACGTAGTAACGGGCGGCGAAATCCCCGCTTGTATCGTCGTTGATGCGGTTTCACGTCTGATTCCCGGCGTGCTTGCGTCAAGCGAATGTTATGAGGGCGAATCACACGCTTCCGGTATTCTTGAATACAGTCAGTATACCAAGCCGAGAGAGTTTCTCGGAAGACTCGTCCCCGAGGTTCTTCTTTCGGGTGACCATAAAAAAATTGAGAGGTGGCGGCTCGAGGATTCTGTCAGAGTCACGAAAGAGCGTCGCCCCGAGCTTCTTTTGGCGCATCCCGAATACGAGGAGGCGCTGAAGCCGAAAACAAAGAAAAGAGTGAAAAAATAAGCCGAAAGGAATGGATATGAGCGAAAAGATTTCCGAGAAAAAACGAAAATATTCATTATTTGATTCCTTTTCTGTAAGAGGTGGGGGATCGTCTATACGAGTTATAAAAAGCATCGTATCAAAGACCTTTGGCGCGCTCTCGGAAAAATTCGTGTTCACCTCGGCCCGTTCTTACGGAGCGATGGGGCTTACATACGGACTTTTATCCTTATTTCTTTATTTCGGCAAAAACTATTTTCTTGAAATTTCCGATCCGAGCATTGCGTCTCTCATAACGGGAATAGCTGTTGTTGCGGTATCCGTTCCTCTTTTGTTTTTTGATAAACCCATATGCTCGTTCTTCGGCGACTTTTTCCTGACGGACTTTATATTCTTTGAGTTCTTCTCGATAAAGCGTATGGATAAGGCCGACGCCGTGCCGGGATTTCCCGTAATGCTCTCCGTCGTGATGGGCTTTATACCCGCTTTGGTGGGGCTTTTCGTTCCGCCGTTATACGTGCTCGTGTCCTTGTTGCTTCTCGTTTTCGTTTCCATTGCTATAGTAACTCCCGAGTTTCCTATAATATTTGCTTTTCTTATCGCTCCCTATCTTTCTCCTATCCCCGATACGGGAGTAATACTTGCAAGCCTTTCCCTTCTTTCGTTCGTTTCGTTCGCATTCAAGGTTGCGATGGGAAAGCGCTCTTATCATTTTGAAATATTCGATGCGCTGTTTCTCGTTCTTGCGGCGATGTTCCTCGTTGGCGGAATTTTAAATTCCGACGTCACAAGCTCTCTCGTTATGATGGCTTTGACACTTTCCTACGTACCCGTGTCAAACATTATAGTCAATAGGCGTCTTGCCGATTGCGCCGTAAACGCTTTGATAGTTTCGTCCGTCCCAATATCCATTTCGTCGATAATCGAATACGCCGTGTCACTTTTCGGAGAAAAAGCTTTCAGCGCGAAAGCGATTTTCGTCAGCACCGATTCGTATTCTGCGTTTCTTTTGCTTGCCCTTGCTTTTTCCCTTTGCTTTGCCAAGGAAAAGAAAAACCATTTTAAGAAAGCTATGTATTACGCAATTGCGACGCTCCATTTCGTGAATATCGTATTTGCGTGGCATATAGGCCTTTGGCTTACAACGCTCGTTTGCGTTTTTGCATATCTCGTTATAAGAACGAAAAATCAAAGAAAAGAAATTCTCTTGGCTTTTATAGCCTTGCCGTATCTTCTTTTCTTCCTCCCCGAAAGCTTTTTCGATAAGATTTCAGGAATTTTCGGCTTAAGCCCGACTATCAACGAGCAAATAGAAAGCTTTAAGCTTGGATTTAACGTTTTCTCGGAAAATGCGTTTTTCGGCGTTGGCTTCGGCACGGAAACTCCGGCTGCAAATATGGGGCTTTCCATGGCGATGAATTTTGGCGTAATAGCGCTTTCCGTATTTGCGGTGATTTTCGTTTTGCGTCTTATTCAGCTTTCCGAATACGGTCTTTATATGAGAAATTCCCTGCTTTCTCTTATAACGAGAGCCGGCGCTCTTGCCATTTTCGGCCTCTTCTCTCTGGGAATGACGGCGGACGTATTTTCGGATATAACGATTTATTTTCTGTTCATTTCAATTTTCGGTATTCTTTCCGCATCTCTCCGAATATCCAAGACGGAATATTTGGATCGCCTGAGCTATTACGGTGACCAAAGAAGCGCCGATTCTTCGGATATAAACGTGAGAATTTCTTAAGAAAAAGTCGATTTTTGCGTATAATTTACACTTTTATTGATTTTTTTCGTAAAAAGTATTGATTTTTAATTAAGTATTTGATATACTTTAGACATTAGTAAATGTATATGCCGCATATTGCGGTTTGGAGGTAATCGATGGTTTCCACAAGCGTAACTATTCAGAACAGCGTTGGTCTTCATGCAAGACCCGCAACTTTCTTCGTTCAGAAAGCTAATTCATACAAATGCTCTATCTGGGTGGAGAAGGAGGATTGCAGAGTAAACGCAAAAAGCTTGCTCGGTATTCTTTCGCTCGGAATAGCTAAAGGTATGACCGTTACTCTTATTGCTGACGGCGCAGATGAAGCCCTTGCGGTAGAGGGACTTGTTAATCTTATAAACAACGAGATTTCCGAGTATTGATTGCCTTAATATAATTCTGCTTAGTATGGGCTGTTGCGCGTTTGCGTGATAGCCCTATTTTAAATAAACGAAAGGAGAGCTTATGACCAGAATAGAACGGCTCAGAGATAAAGCTAACAGCTTGCCGCTAAGCCCCGGCGTCTACATCATGAAAAATGCCGACGGAGCGGTGATTTACGTCGGAAAATCCAAAAAGCTTAAAAACCGTGTCGCAAGCTATTTTTCGGGAGCGCATAATTATAAAACCGAAAAAATGGTAAGCTTGGTTGCCGATTTTGATTATATAGTCTGCAAAACAGAGATTGAAGCCTTAACTCTTGAAAACGTTCTCATCAAGAAGCACTCTCCCAAATACAATATAAAATTAAAGGATTCGAAAAGCTATCCTTACATCAAAGTAACTGCGGGAGAATTTCCCCGCCTCTTCGTAACCCGTGAAAGAAAGGGCGACAGGGGCAAGTATTTCGGCCCGTATCAAAGCGCCTCCGCAGCGCACACGGCGCTTGAAGTCGTTATGAAAATTTTCTCCCTTGCTTCATGCCGTCGCTCATTCCCCGAGGATATAGGCAAGGAGCGCCCGTGTATTTACAAGGATATGGGAAGATGCGTAGCTCCCTGCGCGGGAAAGATTTCTTCGGTTGAATACCGAGCTCTCGTAAGATGCGCCGAATGGGTGCTTGACGGAAACGTTAAGGGCACGCGCGACAAGCTTGCGCTCGAAATGGAAGAGGCCTCGGAAAATATGGAATTTGAGCGCGCGGCAGCAATACGTGACAGTATTTTTGCGCTCGAAAAGCTTTCCGAAAAGCAAAAGGTCGTTGCTGACGAAAAGGTTAACCGTGACGTTTTTGCGATGCATACCTCAGAAACCGAGGGCGTGCTTGCGGTGCTTTCAATCAGAGGCGGAGCTTTGGTTAATAAAAATGAATTTATACTGTCGCTCTCGGAGCTTACGAGCGGCGAGGACGCAATATCGGTTATTGCGGATTATTACGACGGCGTCGGCAATATTCCGAAAGAGGTAATGCTTGATTTTGAGCTTGACGACGACGATATTTCGCTTCTTTCCGAATATCTGTCGCTCAACACGAAGTATAAAGTAAACGTAAAAATACCCTCAAGAGGCGACGGACGAGCGCTTTGCGACTTGGCGCTTGAAAACGCCAAGGAGGCGGGCAGACAGTATCGACTTTCCGCCGAAAGAGAGGATAAGGACGTTAAAAGGCTGTCGGAGCTTCTGGGGCTTTCTGAGATTCCCGGGCGCATCGAGGCGTACGATATATCCAATATCGGAGATGAGAGCATCGTCGCATCCATGGTCGTTTATGACGACGGAAAGCTTAAAAAATCCGATTACCGACTCTTTAATATTAAAACAACCGATGGACGAGATGACTACGGCTCAATGCGTGAAGCTCTTTCGAGAAGACTTTCGCATATAGGCGACGGAAGCGCTTCCTTGGGCGCAGCTCCCGACCTCATACTTCTTGACGGTGGAGTAGGTCAGGTGGGGGCCGTGCGAGAAATTCTCGAAAAAATGGAGCTTGAAATCCCCCTTTTCGGTATGGTTAAGGACGACTATCATAAGACACGCGCGATAACCGACGGAGAGCGTGAAATATCAATAGCGCACGAGCTTAACGTGTACGCTTTTGTTTACAAAATTCAAGAAGAAGCGCACAGATTCGCCGTTAAAGCGTCGAGCGGCGGAAAAATAAAAACGATGACGAAATCCAGTCTTGAAAAAATAGACGGTATAGGGCCAAAAAAAGCAAAGCTTCTTCTTTCAGAGAAAAAGCTTTCCGAAATACGCGCGATGACGCGCGACGAGCTGCTTTTGCTGAAAGGAATCAGCAAAAAAGATGCGGAAAATATTTACAAATACTATCATAAAGGCGAGGTTTAAAAGGTGTTAAGAATAATTACGGGTACAGCAAAGGGCAAGAAGCTTATAACTCTTGAGGGAGAAGCTACGAGGCCTACCTCGGAAAGAATTAAAGAAGCCGTATTTTCGTCAATACAGTTCGATCTTGAAGAAAGGCGAGTTTTGGATTTGTTTGCGGGTTCGGGCCAGCTCGGTCTCGAAGCTTTGTCACGCGGCGCGGCAAGCGCATTCTTTACGGACAGCGAAAGAGAAGCAATTGAAATCGTTAAGAAAAACGCCGCAACTTGCGGATTTTCCGACAAGTGCAAATACCTTGTAAGCGACTGGCGTAATTATATAAGAAAAGCATCCGGCAGAGAAAAATTCGACCTCGTTTTCGTAGATCCGCCGTACGCTATGGAGTGCTCGGCAGATGCTCTTTTGCGACTTGAAAAATCGGGGCTTCTCGCAAATGGCGCGATAGTTGTTCTCGAGAGCGGAACAGAAGAAATAAATCCAGAAGATTTCAGCTCTTTTGAATGTATCAAATCCACTCATTACGGCAAAAAAACATTTATCAACATCTTCATTTACAGAGAAAATAATTGATTTCCCGAAAGGAAAATAAAATGAGCGTTATTTTACCCGGCAGCTACGATCCCGTAACACTCGGGCATCTTGAAATTATAAAACGCGCCGCCAAGGAATACGACGAGGTCTATGCCGTTATTTTTACAAATCCCGAAAAAACGTACACCTTTTCGCTCGAGGATAGGGTTAAGATGTTGATATTGGCGACAGACGAGCTTGATAACGTTCTCGTAAGCTTTTCGCACGGACTCGTAATCGATTATATGCGTGAGCACGGTATCGAAAAAATAATCAAAGGATACCGAAACGAATCCGACCTTGAATATGAAAAGCGCCAAGCGAAGTGGAATCTTGAATTTGGGGGATTTGAAACTGAACTTTGGCAATCGGAGGACTCATTTTGCGGCATAAGTTCAACCCTTGCCCGTGAAATGATCAAAAGCGGCGAGGATTTATCGGGGGTTTTACCCGAAAAAGTGATTTCCTTTATAGAAAAACATTGACAAAGCTAAATATTTAATATATAATTATTAGTTGTTAGTAACCCGAAAGGAATTTCAGAATTATGAAAGAAAGAATTGAAGCGCTCAGCGAAAGCTTTAAAAAAGAGCTTGCTGCAGCTTGCGACGAAGAAGCGCTTGAAGCCTTGAGAGTAAACTTTCTTGGCAAGAAAGGACACGTAGCGGAGCTTATGAAGGGCCTCCGTGACGTAGAGGATAAAAAAACTGCGGGACAGCTTATCAACGCTCTTAAAACAGAGGTTGAAGGCGGTATCAATGCGGCTGTCGAAGAGCTTCGCGTAGCGGCTATAAACGCAAAAGTCAGAAGCGCTAAAAAATACAATCCCACGCTTGATTTCAAGCGTGAGCTCGGCTCTTATCACCCGATAACTCTTGCGACTCGCGAGGTTGAGGCAATATTCGAGAGCATGGGATTCACGATTGAAAACTATAACGAGATAGTTGACGATTACCATTGCTTTGAGGCGCTTAACATACCCAAGCATCACCCGGCTCGTGATATGCAGGATACTTATTATATTGAAAACGGTCAGCTCCTTAAAACTCATACTTCTGCGGCGCAGAATGCCATTATGAAAAAATACGGCGCTCCTCTTCGCGCTATTTTCCCCGGCAGATGCTTCAGAAACGAGTCGACCGACGCTTGCCACGAAAACACCTTCTTCCAGATGGAAGGTATGATGATTGACGAAAACATTTCAATCTCAAACCTTATTTACTTTATGAAAACCATGCTTTCCGAGGTGTTCAAGCGTGACGTTAAGGTAAGACTCCGTCCCGGATTCTTCCCCTTCGTCGAGCCCGGCTTCGAGCTTGACATCAACTGTGAAATTTGCGGCGGCGAGGGTTGTCCTTCTTGCAAAAATTCCGGTTGGCTTGAGCTTTGCCCCTGCGGCATGATCCACCCCAACGTTCTTCGTGAGGGCGGCATTGATACGGAAAAATACACCGGCTTTGCATTCGGTCTTGGACTTACCCGTCTTGCTATGATGAAGTACGGAGTTAAGGATATACGCGATTTCAACAGCGGCGACCTTGAAGTGCTTTCGCAGTTCAAATCAATTTAAGTAAGAAAGGACGAAAAAATATGTTTTTATCTATGAATTGGATAGGCGATTTTGTTGACCTTTCGGGACTTGATAAGAAAAGCCTTATCCGCAATTTTACACTTTCAACCGCTGAGGTTGAGGATATAATCGTAAAGGGCGAGGATACCTACGGTGTTATCGCCGCAAGAATTGAAAGCGTTGAAAACCATCCTACGTCAAAGAAGCTTCACCTCCTTAAAGTTAACACGGGTGCGGAGCTTATTGATATAGTATGCGGCGCGCCTAACGTGCGTGAGGGCATGAAGGTTGCTCTTGCTACCGCAGGCGGCGCAGTATGCGGCCACAAAATCGAGCCCGCAACGGTTGCAGGCTTTAAGTCGTACGGTATGTGTTGCTCCGAGGCGGAGCTTGGTATCAGCGACGACCACTCCGGTCTTTGGGAGCTTGAAGACGATATTGCTCTCGGCACAGACCTTAAAAGCGTTTACGATATAGACGATATAATTTTCGAGGTTGATAACAAATCGCTTACCAACCGCCCTGACCTTTGGAGTCACTACGGAATGGCGCGTGAGTTCGCAACTCTCACGGGCAGAGAGCTTAAAGCGCCCGAGCTTTTCGACACGAGCGTTTATTCCGACCTTTCCCCCGTAGCAATAGACGTTAAGGCAACGGAGCTCGTATGGCGTTATTCTGCCATAAAGCTTGAAAACATCAAGCGCAAGGTGAGCCCCGTTAATATGAGAATCCGCCTTTTCTACTGCGGCTCCCGCGCTATCAACTTCCTTGCTGACCTTACGAACTACGTAATGATGGAGCTCGGTCAGCCGATGCACGCCTTCGATAACAGACGTGTTGACAAAATCGAAGTTCAGACCTTCCCCGCAGAATTTAAATTTACAACTCTTGACGGCGTTGAGAGAAATATTGACGATAAGATGCTTATGATAACCTCGGATAACGAGCCCGTTGCTATTGCGGGCGTTATGGGTGGCGACGCATCAAAAATCGAGGACGATACCGATACTCTTCTTCTTGAGTCGGGAACCTTTGACGGTATTTCCGTTCGTAAAACGACCACTCGTCTTGGCTTGCGTACAGACGCTTCGATGAGATACGAGAAGATGCTCGATCCCGAGCTTTGCCGTGTTGCAAGCGAAAGATTTATCAAGCTTCTTTTCGACTATGACAAGGGCGCTAAGGTTATTTCGTCCTTCAGCGACGCATACGTAAGAAAATATCCTACGATAACCCTTGATTTTGACAAGAAGTACGTTGACAGATATACGGGCATCGATATTTCGAACGATAAAATCGTTACGACTCTTAAAGGCCTTGGCTTCGGGGTAATTTTGAACGGTGATAATTTCACCGTAACAGTTCCCTCCTGGCGCGCAACCAAGGACGTTACCATCAAGGCTGA
>JAZRGJ010000227.1:0-1692 GCA_045644125.1 Eubacteriales bacterium
CGATTTTTGTTGTTATTATTGCGCTCGACGGTCGAACGCACAATGTTCGCACCGCACCAAAGCGTGAAAGTTTTTAGTCAAGTTTTTTTCAAAAAACTTGCGAGGGTTTGGGGCGAGTAGCCCCATAAAAATCGCTTTCAACTATTTAATCCAGTCTACCCTTAAGCGAGGCAGAAGAAAGCTGAGAATAACAGATTTTATATTGATTATCGGAATCTATATAGAGAATAAATGATTTAGGCAGCTCATCAAGGGCGGCGTTTGTAGAAAGTCCCGCCTTCTCGTTTTTTGAAAGAAATTTACGCGTTACCGCCGAAAGCGTGGCGTTATCCATATCAAAAATACCGACAACGCGCTCTATTAAAATATTTTTGTTATTTCCAACGTGTAAAAACATATCGACTCCAATGTATAATGATATATTTTTTAGTTTTTAAGCTTTTGGCGCTACCTTTCTTCAAAAAGGTGGCAAAAAATCTTTAACAAATGCAACTGTTAAATTTCCTCATACGTTCCGTTTACAACAAGAATTTTTTTATCGGCTTTAAGCTTGTTTAAAACCGCCATTTCGCAGGTCGTTATTATAACCTGCTTGCCCGCCGCAAAGCGAATCATATAGTCGCGACGAGTTTCGTCAAGCTCGGAAAGCACGTCGTCGAAGAGAAATACGGGATAATCGCCAAATTCCTCCTTGCAAATCTCGCCCTCGGCAAGCTTTAGCGCAAGAGCCAAGGAGCGCTGCTGACCTTGCGAGGCGAATGAGCGCGCGTTTTTTGAATTTAATTTTATTTCAATATCGTCCTTATGAATGCCCCAAAGCGTTGAGCCAACAAAAATTTCGCGCTCGTGGGAGCTTGAGAGCAGGGCGATATATTTTTGCTTTACAAGCTCTTTATCTAAATACTCGTCGCCATTAAGCGACGCAGAGCCGCGGTAAATAATATCCACGCTCTCTTTTTTACCCGTCATTTCCTCAAAGCAGACCGACACGATATTTGCAACTCGTTTTAAGAATTGAAGCCTTAGAGCCGAAATTTCAGCCGCCTCGGCGGCAAGCTGCTCGCTCCAAAGGTCAATAGTTGCGTCAAATACGTCACGATTTTGATTTGCCGACTTGATCAATGCGTTTCTCTGCTTCAAAAAATATGCGTATCGCTGAAGCGAATGTATATATTTGGGACTTATTCGGCTTATTGCAATATCAAGATACGTTCTGCGCTCAAGCGGGCCGTCCTTTATAAGCGAAAGATGCTCGGGACAAAAGAGAACCGAACGAAACGAGCCGACTATATCGGAAAGCCGTTCAACGCGCAGGTGGTTTTTTTCAACCGTTTTTTTCTTGTCGGAAAACAGGCGAATAGTGATATTATCGCTTCTTTCCTTTTTTTCGCTCATATAATCTATCGAAACAATGGCGTTCTTCTTGCCGAAAAGTATCATCTCGTTTGTGCTTGACGCACGGAAGCTTCGACCAACCGACGCGTAAAATATCGCCTCAAGAAGATTTGTTTTTCCTTGCGCGTTTTCGCCCGCAAGAATATTTATTCCGTCGCAAAAATCAACAGTGCATTCGCTTACGTTACGAAAATTAGTTAAGCTTACTCTTTTACAGTACACGAATTAGTCCTTTGTTCTAACGGGGAGAAGCATAAACAGCTCTTCAATTCCGTTTTCCTTGTAATCATCGGAGTC
>JAZRGJ010000228.1:0-5706 GCA_045644125.1 Eubacteriales bacterium
GTGGACAAGCCAAAAAGCGAGCGATTTCACTTCATAAGCTGGCTTCACGTTATTGCGGCTCTTATGGTTTTATATCACCACGTTTTTGAGATTCACTTCACGAATCTCGGCATTGAAAACTCGCTTATCAGCTTTATTCGCAAGCACGTGATAATCCCTCTCGGATTGGATTTCGGCTATCTTGGCGTCGTTATATTTTTCCTTGCGGCAGGATTTCTCAACACCCAAAGCGTTTTAAAAGCGCCGCCCCTAAAATACCTTTTCGCAAAGGCGAAGCGCATATTTCCGCCGCTTTTCATTTCCGTTTTCGCTCTTTTTATAATTCAGCTCGCCTTTGGAAGAATAACGGGCTCGCCAAGCTATTGGGCGCAATTCAGCTTCTGGGATTGGATTTTGACGGCAACTCTTATCGGGCACTTCACGGGCATTTCCGAAAAAACCGTCGGCATCAGCTGGTTTTTGATTCCGCTTCTTATTTATTACGTCTTCTCTGCCGCCTTTAAGGATACTCTTAAAAAATATCCGAGAATATATCTTCTCTCGGCAACTCTTTTCGTTATAAGCTTCTCATTCGGCTTATCTTACCTTGGCGGCCTTTGGTTTACCTTTGCCGATTATATACGGCATATTCCGATAATACTTATCGGACAGATTTTCTTCCTTGCCTACGACAAGCGCATAGACGTGAGCTCCGCCGCCGTTTTTTTCATCCTTAATCTTGCGCTCACAATAGAAAATATAAGGCTTTTTCTGCCGGAGGGCTACTTCAATCCCGCCGAGCTAAAAGCTCCGTCCCTCATAGTCGGCATTGCAGTTTTCTCAGCGTTTTTCCTTTTGAGAAAGAAATTCAAGCTCCCCTCGGCGATAAGCTTTATTGATAAAATTTCGTATTTCGTTTATCTTTCTCACTATCAGATAGCCCAGCTTGCAGTATCGCCGCTCGCCTCCTTAGGCAAGCTTTCCTCAAGCGCCGTTGCGCTTTTATACCTTTTCGGTCTTTTTGCCGTCGTTTTGGCTGAATATTTGCTCCTTGACGGGATTACAAGACTTATCAAATCGGCAAAGGGTGGGAAAAATCAATGCAAAAACCAAAGCTTTCCGTTATAATTCCGTGCTACAACTCGGAAAAATTCTTGCGTGAATGTCTTGACTCTTTGGTAAACCAGAGCCTTAAGGATATAGAAATAATCTGCGTCAACGACGCATCGAGCGACAAAACCTCCGAAATTTTGGAGGAATATTCTAAAAAGGACGGGCGAATAAAGCTTATCAGCCACGAAAAAAATCAGGGCTTAAGCGCCGCAAGAAACACGGGTATTCTTAATTCAACGGGTGAATTTATATCTTTCGTTGACAGCGACGATTACGTTGACGGCGGCATGATGGAAAAGCTTTATAACAAAGCCGTGACGACGGGCGCTGAAATAGTTATCGGAAATATCTACCTTTATTTTGAGGACACGGGCAAGCTCGAAATTTTCAGAAACAAGCGCTTTTTCACATTTTTATCGGGGCGAGTGTTTACTCTTACGGAATACCCCGCCCTCGTCAGCTGCATTGCGGCGTGGGACAGAATTTACAAAAGCGAGCTTATAAAGGACAATTCCGTTTTCTTCCCTATCGGCTTGGTTTACGAGGACCAGATTTTCTCCATTAAGACTATGGCGCTCGCAAAAGGAATCACCGTTTTAAACGAGCCGCTTTACTACTACAGAAAAAACAGGGGCGGCTCGATAACCGACGACGAGAAGAAAAACGACAGATACAAGTTTGACTTTCTTGAGATAACGGCGCTCTCCAAAAGCTTTATGAAAGAGGCGGGAATTTACGAAATCTTGCGTGAGGAATATATGAGCTACCAATTCTTTGCCGCCGCCGTGCATCAGCATAATATAAAAGACAAGAAAACCTTTAAGCGTTTTTTTGACAAAATGCGTGAATTAAGCTCCGAAAACGACCTTAAGTCACTTCACGGGGCAAATCTTCCTTATATCGCAGAGCGCTATCTTTCGGCGCTTGAATCGGGAAAATATTCGGATTTTTATAAACTTACCAAGACTCTTTCGCTCGGAAAGTCATTCTTGAAATTTTTCATTCCAAAAGAAAAAAGAAAGTGAGGCGCTTTTATGAATAAAGAAAACGGCGAGGGCGAAAATCCTGTGCGCATAAAAATATTTTCAACACAAAGAATCGACAAGCAATGCGACGTTTTTGACTGCGACTCGATAATCCCCATTCGCTGCGGCGCTGTTTACGACGAAAGCTACGGGGGCGATATAATAGGCGACGACACGGGGGATAACATAAGCTCAAAGCGCAACTCCTTTTGCGAGCTTACGACTCAGTATTGGGCTTACAAAAACGTCGAAGCCGATTACTACGGATTTTGCCACTACCGCAGATATTTCTCTTTTTCCGACGAAAGACTTCCGACCGACCGTTGGAAATCCGTGCTTGACGGGTATATAGACGAAAGAGCCGCCAAAAAATACGAAATAAACGACGAGAAAATACGCTCCCAAGTCCTCGGCTGCGATATAATACTTCCCGACGTAATTCCCCTCAAGGAAGTCGGAATAAAATCCGTTTACGAGCAGTATAAAACAGCTCCGCTTCTCAAAATCGAGGACGTCGGGCTCTTGCTTGAAATAATCAAAGAGCGCCACCCCGAAACCTATTCCTTTGCGAAAAGCTACTTCGAGGGCTCGGATATGGTGCTTTGCAATATGATGATAATGAAAAAAGAATATTTCTTCGCTTACAGCGAATGGCTTTTCGATATACTGTTTGAATTTGAAAAGCGCTGTGACAGCTCAAACTACGGCGAGGAAGCCGAAAGAACCCCCGGCCACCTCGGTGAAAGGCTCTTATACATATACTGTATGTATCTTGAGCAAACCGAAAACGTATCGATAAAGCATTTGCAAATGGTGGTTTTCTCAAACCCCGAAAAGCAAGAAACGCTAAAGCCCGTGTTTGATGACGAAAACACGGCAAGAATCGCCCTTTCAAGCAGCCTTTATTACGCCCCTTTCTGCGCCGCCGTCGTAAAATCCGTAATCGACTCCTCGAGCGAAGAACACAATTACGACGTCGTGATACTTCATACCGAGCTTCCCGAAAAAACGAAGAAGCTTTTTTTGAAAATGATTTCGGGAAAAAAGAATTTCTCCATTCGCTTTCTTGACGTAAGACGGGCGGTTTATAAATTCAATCTCCCCGTCTTCGAGCATTTTTCAATCGAAACCTATTTCAGACTTGCGATAAGCTCGTTTCTTTCCGATTACAAAAAGCTTTTATACCTCGACTCCGACCTTATCGTCTTGCGTGACGTTTTCGAGCTTTATTCAAGCGACGTTGAAAACTACGCCTTTGCGGGCGTTATTGACGCTTGCCTTTGCGGAATAAACAACGGCTATAACAAAAACAAGCCGAAATACTACGAAAAATACGCTTTCGTTAAGAAAAGCAATCTTCTTCGCATGATAAATGCGGGCGTTCTTCTTATGAATCTTGAGTTTATCTCGAAAAAATACAGCGCCGAGCAGCTCCTCAAATACGCAGAGGAAAGCGCCTTTGAGCTTTGCGACCAGGACGTTATAAACTCGCTTTTCCAAGACGATATTTTGATTTTGGACCAGAGATGGAATTCGATAGACTACGACGAAGAAACTCTCCCCGCCTGGTGCGTAAGATTTGCCCCGCGCCCCGTTTTCGAGCTTTACAAAAGCGCCGCAAAGAATCCTTATATCATTCATTTCGCAAGCACTGTCAAGCCGTGGAATGAGCCGGGCTACAAGAATGCCGACGTTTTTTGGGAAACCTTGAGAAAAACCCCGTTTTACGAGTTCGTGATTCACCGAAGAATCACGGAAAACGCCTCGTATTATGCGGGGAGCGTAAGCCAAAGCTTACAAAGCATGAAAAAGGGCGCAAAAATTCGGCCGCCGAGGCAAAAAAAAGAGGGGCTTCTCAGGAAAATTGCGGATAAATTATACCCAAGGGGAACGAGAAGACGTGAAAGAATCAAAAAAATCATATGCTTTATTAAAAGAAAACCCTACGTCGAGCCGTACTATCCCGTGGTTTAAGAAAGGAAAAATATGAAAGTTGTAATTTTAGCGGGCGGATTCGGGACGAGAATCTCGGAGGAGAGCCGATTTAAGCCAAAGCCGATGGTAGAGCTTGGCGGCATGCCCATTCTTCTTCATATTATGAAGCTCTACAGCGCGCACGGCTTCAACGAATTTATTATTTGCGCAGGCTACAAGCAGCACGTTATCAAGGAATACTTTTCAGACTATTTTCTTCACACCTCGGATATAACCTACGATTTTACGGGCGAAAAAAGCGAAATCACCGTTCACACGACGCGCTCTGAGGCTTGGCGTGTGACAGTCGTAGACACGGGGCTTAATACGATGACGGGCGGCCGCATCAAAAGAATCAAAAGCTATATAGGAAACGAGCCGTTTATGCTCACTTACGGCGACGCCGTGGGAAATATTGACGTTAAGGCTCTTTTGGACTACCATAAACGGCAAGGCAAGATAGGAACGGTTTCCGTTTACAATTTCGGTCAGAGTAAGGGAGTGCTTGAGGTCAGGGACGGCATGGTAGACGCTTTCAGAGAAAAGTCGGACTTCGACGGCAATCTTATCAATATAGGATTCATGGTATTTGAGCCGGAGATATTCGACTTTATCGAGGGGGACGAAACGAGCCTTGAAAAAGAGCCCATAAACGCCCTCGTTGCAAAACGGGAGCTTGCGGCTTACACGCACAAGGGCTTCTGGCAATGCATGGACACCGTTCGTGAAAAGGAAAAGCTTGAAAAATTATGGAAAGAGGGCGATGCGCCTTGGAAAGTGTGGAAAAATTGATGGATTTATCGTTTTACCGTGGAAAAACCGTTCTCGTTACGGGGCATACGGGCTTCAAGGGCGGCTGGACGTGCAGGCTTCTTTCAAAGCTTGGAGCCCGTGTTATAGGATATTCGAAAGAGCCGCCGACCGAGCCCTCTCTTTTTGAGATTGCGAAAATTGAAAACGATACCGTATCTTTTATAGGAGATATAAGAGATTTTCGGACGCTTTCGGGCGTTATGCAAAAATACAATCCGAGCGTAGTTATTCACATGGCGGCGCAACCCATAGTCCGTGAAAGCTACTTAAACCCCGTTTACACATACGAGGTCAACGTTATGGGATGCGTCAACGTTTTCGAGGCGGCGCGCCGCTCTCCGTCCGTCAGGTCGCTTATAAACGTTACGACGGACAAGGTTTACCTCAACAACGAATGGGAGTGGGGATACCGAGAAAGCGACACGCTCGACGGATACGACCCTTATTCAAATTCAAAATCCTGCGCCGAGCTTGTAAGCTCGGCCTACAGAAGAGCTTTTTTTGCCGAAAAGGGCATCGCTCTTTCCACCTGCCGCGCAGGCAACGTTATAGGAGGCGGCGATTTCGCCCGTGACAGAATTATTCCCGATTGCATAAGAGCCGCCGAGGCAAAATCCGAAATCGTTATAAGAAATCCACACTCCACCCGCCCCTATCAGCACGTCCTTGAGCCCGTCGTATGCTATCTTACGCTTGCGGCGCTTCAGTATGAAAACCCCTCGCTTGCAGACTGCTACAACATAGGGCCCGACGAGTGCGACTCGGTTGAAACGGGCGGGCTTGCGCCTATGTTTTGCAAAGA
>JAZRGJ010000229.1:0-2368 GCA_045644125.1 Eubacteriales bacterium
GGCAGTCGGTCGACCAAGGTCGAAGTTCAAGGTGTTGCTTCGGATAGGGTTTACAGCGAGCCTATGTTACCATAAGCTCGGGTGAGCTCTTACCTCGCCTTTCCATCCTTACCGTAAAAACGGCGGGTTATTTCTGTTGCACTTTCCCGGAGGTTACCCTCGGCGGACGTTATCCGTTATCCTGCCCTATGAAGCCCGGACTTTCCTCACGATAATACCTTTCGGCGTCATATCGCGCGATTGCCCCGTTCGGTCAACTTATTATACTAAAACTCAAAAGCTTTGTCAAGAGGGAGGCAACTCTTGCGTTGGCTTTTTGTTTTTTAACGGCAAAAAATGGCAAATCTCATTCGTTTGTTGTTGTTTTGACCTATTTTTTGCTTTTTTGGGCCATGGTTTTGAAGAAAAACAACAAATTTGATATTTTTTCAACAATCCTATTGTATATTTTTTCAAGTTGTGCTATAATTACTATGGCGGTGAATGGCATTGCCGTCAAAACATAAGGAAATAAATAATTTATATATTTGGAGGAATTTCAAAATGTCAGTTAAAGTTGCTATTAACGGCTTTGGCCGTATCGGACGTCTTGCATTCAGACAGATGTTCGGCGCAGAGGGTTACGAGGTCGTAGCTATCAACGACCTCACTAAGCCATCCATGCTCGCTCACCTTCTTAAGTACGACACCGCTCAGGGTCGTTACGATGGTCACACTGTTACTTCCGATGACGAAGCTAACACCATCACTGTTGACGGTAAGGTTCTTAACATCTACGCTGAAAAGGACGCTGCTAACTGCCCTTGGGGCGAGCTCGGCGTTGACGTAGTTCTTGAGTGCACCGGCTTCTACTGCTCTAGCGAGAAGTCTATGGCTCACATCAATGCAGGCGCAAAGAAGGTTGTTATCTCCGCTCCCGCAGACAAGGATACCAAGACCATCGTTTACTCTGTTAACGAAAACACTCTTACCGCTGAAGACAAGATCATCTCTGCTGCATCTTGCACCACCAACTGCTTGGCACCCATGGCAAAGGCTCTTAACGATTACGCTGCAATCCACTCCGGTATCATGACCACCGTTCACGCATACACCGGTGACCAGATGATCCTTGACGGTCCTCACAGAAAGGGCGACCTCAGACGTGCAAGAGCTGGCGCGCAGAACATCGTTCCCAACTCTACCGGCGCTGCAAAGGCAATCGGCCTTGTTATTCCCGAACTCAACGGCAAGCTTATCGGCTCCGCTCAGAGAGTTCCCACCTGCACCGGTTCTACCACTATCCTTGTTGCAGTTGTTAAGGGTAAGGACGTTACCGTTGACGGTATCAACGCTGCAATGAAGGCTGCATCTTCCGCATCCTTCGGTTACAACGAAGACCAGATCGTATCTTCCGACGTTATCGGTATCACCTACGGTTCTCTCTTCGATGCAACTCAGACCATGGTAACCAAGATCGACGACGAAACCTATCAGGTACAGGTAGTTTCTTGGTACGACAACGAGAATTCTTACACCTCTCAGATGGTAAGAACTATCAAGTACTTCGCAGAACTTGCATAATTTCAGCCATATATTTTGGTATAATCGAAACCGCAGAATTTTCTGCGGTTTCTTTTTTTGAATTTTCCCACTCGACGTATGAAATACGCCAAAGAAAGCCCGCCATTCTTTCGTTTTTAAAACTTTCGTAAACTTATCGCTTGCTTTATTGACAATATCGTAAAATTATATTATAATTGTTAGAGTGAAAAAATAAAAGGCGGTTATATTCGCATGGATATGGAAAGATATAGCGATTATAATGAGTATGAGGAAGATTTACCGAAAAGTAAAAATCCCGTGCTTCTTATGATAAAAATTCTCATAATAGTTGTGTGTGTTGCTGTTGCGGGTGTTCTTATATTCCGAGTCACCTTTTTCAATTTTTATCCCAAAAGCGTCAAAAATTTGTATTTTGACGAAACGCTGACGGCGCATTACAATCAAAACGGTGGCAACATAGTCGTTAAAACGCAGAAGTTGAGAGCGAAATACGATGATCCCGAGGTTGCAAGCTTTATTTGCGACAACCTTTTCGTAATAGAGGGCGCATCGCAGCTTCAGCTCTCGATAAGATACACGAATTCGTCTATCGAGTATATCGAAAAGCAACTTTCGCTTTCGGGGCTTGATCCTGCGGATCCGGAGCTTTTTACGTATAAGCTTGCGTGCTACAGTGATGAAGTAGAGTCGGAAATCTATCTTGATGCAAGCGTTCAACCGTGCTTTTATGAAACTAAGCTTATGTATCACTACTATAAGCTTGTTTGCAACGGAGTTACCCTTGGCGGACTTAACAAACCCGGTTGGATACGACTTGACGTTT
>JAZRGJ010000230.1:0-4206 GCA_045644125.1 Eubacteriales bacterium
CGGAAGCCTGCTTCTTGGTACCTACGAAAAGAACGGTGCCGTTCTCCTGAGCAAGCTCGGAAATAAAGTTGTAAGCTTCCTCAAACTTCTTAACGGTTTTCTGAAGGTCTACGATGTGAATACCGTTTCTCTGGGTGAAGATGTACTCTGCCATCTTCGGATTCCACTTCTTAGTCGGGTGACCGAAGTGAACGCCTGCTTCAAGCAACTGCTTGATTGAAATTTCGAACATTTGAATGTTCCTCCTTTGGTTTTTTCCACCATAACGACATAACACTGCGACTTAAATTCTTAAGCACCTGCAATGACGACTCGTTATGTGAGATTTATTAGTCTGCGAAATCGCAGCCTATATATAATAGCACACGCGAGAGAAAAACGCAAGAAAAATTTTCAGAAACTTAAATAATTTACAATTTGTTAATATTTAAAGCATCTTCGGGGCTAGGCAATGAAGCTTATATAGCTTTTCCGTGATTGCGGGAAGCTTTGACATCGGCAACGGATTTTTCCCTTTTCCGACTTCTACCGTCAACGACGGAATACCGAGAGCTTCGCCCGCATAGTCGGAAAGCCCGCCGTAGTCGGAGAGTCCGTCGGGGACCGAGAGCTTATAGTCGAGAAGCCTTGCGCACTTTTTTGCTATGCGCAAGCTTTTGCCGTTTTTCCTCGGTCGGAAAAACACTTCCTCGCCTTGAGAATGAAAGCTTAATATAAGCTCGGGGGAGACGACTCTCACAAGATTCGCAAGCGCCCTCGTTTCCGGCTCGCTTTCGGGATATTCGCCCGAAAAACGCGTTTTCCCCGGAAGAATGTTTTCTTTCGCCTCAAGCCTTTTATATTCATAGAAACCGAAATCGTAATTGTGGTTTAAATCAACGCCTCTCGCATTTGATTGCCAGGAAGAAAAATCGCCCCCGCCGTTCATTCTTATTTGCCTATCTCGCAAGGGGTTTTCCTTTACCCCCGAAAGAACCATGTCAACGCCGTCAACGTTAAGACACGGAACGAACCAAAATGTAAACTTTTGTAGCAAAAACGCAACGTTCACCCCGTAAGAAGCGCCATGGCGTGTTAAATTATCCAAGAATATCAAGATAACGTTATAAAGCGCCGCGGCCGTTATATATTCCATTCCGTGATGCGCCGCAACGGATATGATTTTTCTCTTTCCGACGCCTATTTTGAAATAGCTTATTTCCTCTCCGAGAATACTTTTCGTTAAAATACCCGTTTCCGTTTCCGGAAATTTAGCGTTAACGAGTTTTAAGAATTCTTCTCTTCCATCTTTATTCGGCAAAAAATTAAAAAACATTTTTCCTCCTTTTTCGCTTTGCTATTGAAATATTGATTCTTTTGTGTTAGAATAATATGAAAAGCGAGAAAGGAGGGCTACTGTGAACCGCTATAAAAAGATAAAATCGCGCTCGGCGTTATTTGCATTTTTGCTGTCGGCTATTTCATTTACGCTTTTTTATCTGAGATATATATACGTTTTTGAAAAGGATTTTCTGCTTTACGGCTCGTTCTTTTTGCAATACGTTATTGACACTTTCATACCGCTTTTCATTGCGGTTGCCGTTTTATCGGGGCGCGGATACGAATCAAACGTGTCGAGGCTTTTCTCTTCCCTGAAGCTCTCGCTTACAAGGCTTGCCTTCCTCATTCCGTATTATTACCTTTACTATTTGTGGGAGGGCTACGACTCGCTTGAATCCTTATTCAATTTATCGATAAGAAACGTATTTATGCTTATATTCTTCGTTATCGAAATTGAAATTTATTACCATATCGCAGTTGCTATCTCAAAAAAATCCGATAAAACTTGGGATTTCTTCAAAAAAAGCAAAATCTTCGACTTCAACGTTGGAGCTACTGTGGCAGTTTTCGCCGTTTGCTTTATGCGATTCGTAATGAATCTTTTGAGAGAGGGGCTCGACATTCTGATCTATTTAAAAGATTACGAGCGATTCTACGACGAATATGAAATTTTCTATCTTCTCGTTAAAATAGTTTTAGCATTTATCACGCTGTTTCTTTCTCACTTACTCTTTATGTTCTTCCGCAAGCGCTGGGCAAGATTTAAAGAAGAAAAAGAAACGGTCGAAAATTAAAAAAGGCGGAGGGCTTTTAAAGCCTCTCTGCCTTTTATTTTGTTTAAAGCACGGGGAATCCTGCCTCGGCGTGAGCTTTGATAAGCTCGTCGCACATTGAGATAATGTCGTCGATAGAAAGCTCTGCTGCCGTGTGAGGATCGAGCATTGCGGCCTGGTAGATATGCTCTTTCTTTCCGGTAACAGCGGCTTCGATAGTCAAAAGCTGACAGTTGATATTCGTCATATTCATTGCCGCGCACTGAACGGGAAGTCTGCCGACGTGTGAGCCGCGGATGCCGCTTCCGTCTACAAGGCAAGGCACCTCAACGCAAGCGTCGGAGGGGAGGTTTTCTATAAATCCATGGTTTATAACGTTGCCGCCAATCTTAAAAGGCTTATTCGTTACGATAGCTTCCATAATGTGAGACGCATACTCACGGGAACGGGTGTGAGCAATTCCCTCTTCCGTGAAAAGCTTTTCTTTCTGCTCAGCCCAGTCTTTTATCTGATTTACGCAACGTCTCGGATATTCGTCAAGCGGAATGTTGAATTTTTCGATAAGCTCGGGATATTTCGATTTTATGTAGAAAGGATTGTATTCGGAGTTATGCTCGGAGCTTTCGGTGCAGTAATAGCCAAGCTTATCAATATAGTCGAAACGAACCATATCGTCGTGCTTTTCTTCTGCGTTTTTCTTTTTAGCAAGGCGGCGGATTTCGGGATAGAGGTCACGTCCGTCTTTATCGCAGAGCTCGAGAAGCCATCCCATGTGGTTAATGCCCGCAATAAGCTCTCTTCCGATTTCAACGTCTCCCATTCCGAGAGATTTCAAAAGCCCGCCTGAGCATACCTGAACGCTGTGGCAAAGACCGATGGTTTTAACGCCCGTGTAGCGCTGCATATATCCCGTAAGAATAGCCATCGGGTTAGTGTAGTTGAGGAACCACGCATCCGGGCAAACCTCTTCCATATCACTTGCGAATTCCTGCATTACCTTGATGGTGCGAAGTCCGCGGAAGATGCCGCCGATACCGAGAGTGTCCGCTATAGTCTGGCGAAGTCCGTACTTTTTGGGAATTTCAAAATCTATAACGGTACAGGGCTCGTAGCCGCCGACCTGAATTGCGTTTACAACGAAGTTTGCATCTCTGAGCGCATCCTTGCGATTTTCAACGCCGAGATATTTTTCAACCTTTGCTTTACCGCAGTTGTATTTTTTATTGAGCGCTTCGATAAGGATATACGATTCCTCGAGTCTTGCGCCGTCAATATCGTAAAGAGCTATGGTGAGCTTTTCGGTGAGAGCCTCGGTGAGCAATACGTCGCCTAAAACGTTTTTTGCAAATACCGTGCTGCCCGCGCCCAAAAATGTTATTTTCATAATACAAATCCCCTTTTTGTTTTTTATTTCATTTTATCACAAAAAAGTTGCTTTGTCTATTGCATTTTGCGACGGTTTTATGTTAAAATGTTGCCACAAGCTTTTTGGGGGAGATACAAAATGTCAAACGAAATAATGATTGAAAACGTGGGAAACGAAGACATTGTTCCGATATTTTCGGGGCGCGAGCTTTGCGAGAAAAACCACAAATTCGGCCCTTACACGAGAAACTATTATCTCATACACTTTTGCCTCAACGGCAAGGGTATACTTATCGACAAGTTTGGAAAGCACGAAATCCAAAAAGGCGAGCTTTTTATTATCCGCCCCGGTGAAATAACGACTTACGTCGCTGACGGCGAAAACCCTTGGGAATATTCCTGGATAGCATTCGGCGGCAACATGGCAAAGCTTTTCGACACGGAAAATTCGGTTTACAGCTTTCCTGCGGAAATCGGCTTGTCCATGCGTGAGCTTTTAGAGGACAAAGAAAGCTCGCCTTACGCATTCATTTCCATAATATATAAACTCATTCATCAGCTTTTCGCTGAGAAAAAGGAAAATCACAACACCCCCGAAAAAATGAAGCAATACATAAAATTCAATTATATGGATGACGTTACGGTCGAGAAAATTTCAAATTATTTCGGTTTTGAAAGAAGCTATTTATACCGAATTTTCAAAAATGCTTACGGAATCGGAATCAAAGAATATATCGTAAAAACACGA
>JAZRGJ010000231.1:0-2378 GCA_045644125.1 Eubacteriales bacterium
GACTGGCGTTTGAGAAAGGCGCAAGACGCTTATATGCATTCGGCTCATACGCATATCTTATCCGCGACGGCGCAAAAAACAGCGGAATGGACGAAAATCTTATATATCTATCTACGGAAACGGATTCCTATTGCCAAATAGCAAATGAAATTTATCAAAAAACGTTGCCCGAAGAAATAGTACTTATAAAAGCTTCGCACGCTTTGCATAGCGGAAAAATAATAGACGAAATCGAAAGGCTTGATAAAGAATGCTAGACAAACATTTCCCTGCATACGTTTTAATTTTCGCCCTCACCCTCACATTCACGGCAATCATAGAAAAAAGATTTATCCCGTATTTGAAAATTAAAGCGCAACAACCGATATATAACGAGGGGCCGACCTGGCATTTATCAAAGAGCGGCACTCCCACTATGGGAGGCATTGCGTTTTTATCCGCTTCTTTTATTTCTCTCGGCATTGCGGCGCTTTTGCTTCTTTTCTTCGAATCAAAGGAAGCGTCACTTTCTTTAATGCTTTCGCTTGGATTTGCAATAGGAAACGCAGGCATCGGCGTTATAGACGACTTAACGAAGCTAAAGCGAAAAAAGAATGCGGGACTCTCGCCAAAACAAAAGCTGATTTTGCAGTTTCTTCTCGCGTCGCTCTTTCTTTTGTTGAGAGCTATTCTTTTAAAGGACGGCACGAGTCTCAGTTTTTCCTTTGGCAAAATCGATCTCGGTTATTTTTACTATCCTATAACCGTTTTCGTAATGCTCGGATTGATAAACTCCGCAAATTTGACAGACGGAGTTGACGGGCTTGCCTCAAGCGTTGCATTTGCTGTAGGAATTTCTCTTTTCTATATTTCAGCCGCTTTAAATCCCGAGCTTGCTTTCATATCATCGGCAATTATCGGAGCGAGCGTAGGTTTTCTTTTATTTAATCTTCACCCCGCAAAAATTTTCATGGGAGATACGGGCTCTTTATTTTTCGGCGCTTTAATTGCTTCATCGGGAATTTTACTGGAAAATCCCCTAGTTACACTCATAATATCTGGAATATATGTTTTGGAGGGCTTTTCGGTAGTAATTCAGGTTATATGGTATAAGCTCACTAAAAAAAGAATATTTAAAATGGCGCCGCTCCATCATCATCTTGAAAAAAGCGGATTTACCGAAAATAAAATTTGCCTTTGCGCAATCTTTCTGACCTTTTTATTTTCGATTCCCGCTTATATAATTTATTTGCCCTAAAGAGATTCTTATGTTTTTTCTGAAAAAATCAAATAAAAAATTCGGATTTGATATTCCACTGCTTATTTTTACCCTCCTCCTCTTTCTTTTCGGCACAGCCATGATTTTCAGCGCCGGCGCGCCTTATGCGAAAGCAAGATACGATGACGCAAATTACTTTATAAAGCGCCAAATGATTTGGGGCGCGATAGGCTTGTTTACCATGGCGATTACATCAAAAATCCCCGTAGAGCTTTACAAAAAAGCGAGCAAGCCGCTATATTGCTTTACCATCGCTTTGCTCGTTCTCGTTCTTATAGTCGGTCTTGTAGGAAACGGGGCGAAGCGCTGGATTTCAATAGGCCCTTTAACGCTGCAACCCTCGGAAATAGCCAAGCTATCTTTGATTCTCATATTAGCTAAATATTTTTCAGATTACGAGGCTTCGCGCGAAAAAAGGAATAAAAAAGATATTCTCAAATACGGAACATTTATCCCGCTTTTAATAATGCTCGCGCCGATAGTTTTGGTTATGCTCCAAAAGCATTTGTCTTGCATTATAATCCTTGGTCTTCTCGGGCTCTTACTTACGGTATCAGCAGGAGTTGATACGAGGTACATAAGATTCTGTTGCGTCCTTGGAGCAAGCTTTGTGACGGCTTTCGCTTTATTCACAGATTATACGAAAGAAAGAATAACCGTATGGCAAAATCCCGAAGCTTATAAGCTAACGGGCGGTTGGCAAACGTTACAGGGGCTTATGGCGATAGGCTCAGGCGGAATTTTCGGCGTAGGCTACGGAAACAGCGTTATGAAGCATTGCTACGTTTCCGAGCCTGCAAACGATATGATATTTGCCATTCTTGCAGAAGAGCTCGGCTTAGTAGGCACTTTTGCGGCAATGCTTCTTTTCGCTTTTTTGATACAGCGAGGCTTGACTATTGCGCTTAAAAGCCGAGATACTTATTCAAGACTTGTAGCCATAGGAATAAGCGTTAAAATGGCTATTCAGGTTTTACTGAATATCGGAGTGGTAACGAACACTATTCCAAACACGGGAATATCTCTTCCTTTTTTCAGCTACGGAGGCTCGTCGCTCGTTATGATATTTTTTGAAATGGGAATGTTGTTATCAATTTCGAAAAACGCAAAAATAATCAAG
>JAZRGJ010000232.1:0-7228 GCA_045644125.1 Eubacteriales bacterium
TTAAATCTTTTTAGAACCATTATTTTTCATTCATCTTTACGGGAAGAACCATGTAAAGATAATTAAATTCCTCGGTAGGAGATTTAGGCTCGATAGTTACTGCATTGGTTGCCGACTTAAGGGAAAGTATTATTTCATCACCCTCTGCCGCTCTGATACTGTTTATAAGGTAACGGCAATTGAATCCTATTTCAAGGTCATTTCCCTCGTGAGTGCATTCCATTTCGTCACATACCTTACCGTTAACGGAAGAAGATGTGAGATAGAGAGAATTTTCTTCTATTTTGAGCTTAACGTAGCTCTTTCCGCTTCCCTGAATCTTTTCTTCCGCTATAATATTAGCTCTTTCAAGACCGGAGAGCATTCTTTCTCTTTCAACAGAGATGAATATATTATTTTCCTTAGGAATAATTCTGTTATAGTCTATATATTCCGAATCAATAGTTCTGGTAAAGAATATAAGATCGTCACACTTGATTATAGCGTGCTTTCTTGAAAGGTAGAACGTGCACTTAAATTCATCGTCGTCGGGAAGGATCTTTGAAAGCTCGGAAAGTGCGTGACCGGGAATTATAAACGAATAATCAACCGCACCGTTATCCGCAAGTGAATTTATCTCACAGCTGATATTGCACTTAGAAAGAGTGTAGCTATCGCAGGAAACTACCTCCATACCCTCGTTGTTAATTTTGAAATAAGCACCCATGAGCATTGCTCTGTTATCCTGAACAGCGATAGAATGGGAAACCTTGCTTATCATCTTTTTAACTGTTGCGGAGGAAACCTCAAATCCTCTGTCGGATATAAGGTCGGGAAGGTTGGGGAAATCCTCTCCTCTTGCGGCGAAGATAGAAAAGCTTGCCTTTCCGCAGGAAATTTCACAGTTGAGCTTTTCGTTTATATCAATAGTAAGCTCATCGTCGGGAAGAACCTTTACAGTCTGATAAAGGCGCTGAGCGTTTATTATGTATTTTCCTTCTCTTTCAATATCTATCGGAGCGAAAATAGCTCTCACACCCTTATTCATATCATAAGTAGATATCTGAATATTTCCCGAATCAAGAGTTTCTATTAATACACCCTCTATTGAGGTTATAGTGTTTTTATTTGAAACAGTACCCATAGCAGGGGTAAGAACGTTCATAAAATCAGATTTATGCACTGTAAACTTCATTTTTGTAGTTTTCCTTTCGATTTTTGTCCTGTTACGTAAACATACATTGTATTTGGTAGTAATAGTCGTAGTAGGGGTATGTTGAAATGTTAATAACCTTGAAAAGCATTGAAAAGAAAAGGAAAATCGGTAATTTGTTTTAAACAATCCGTGTTTTAAATCTGTTGATTTTTAAAACGAAGTTTAGAACAAAATTTACAACCCTTTTTTAACCTATTCTTTTTAACATATCAACATTAAAATGTTTAAATTCCTTTTATTTCCTTCATCAGCTTTTTAATTTCAGAGCCGCTCTTGTTTTTGGTCTTGATATTGGTATCTATTTTACCTATTGATGAAAGAACGGTTGCATGATCTCTTCCAAAAACGTTTCCTATTTCTTTAAGAGAAAGAGAGGTCATACTTCTTATAATATAAATTGCGGTATGGCGCGCGTTTGAAATATTTTCGGTTCTCTTTTTGGATTTTATATCCTCAACGGTTATTCCAAAATGCTTTGTGACTACCGAAAGTATTTTTTCAACCATAACGCCGGTTGGAATATTACCCGGGTCTATATAGGATATTGCCTGGTCGATGGATTCCTTGGTTACCGGAGTTTGAGAGAGGGAGTGAAGCGCGTAAAGTCTTTTTAAAACGCCCTCAATCTGTCTTATATTCTTCTGTAATCTTTCCGCCATATAATCAACGAGCTCGTTGGATATAAGAATATTCATAGCGGAAGCCTTTTTCTTGATAATAGCCGTTCTAAGCTCAAAGCTCGGAGGTGATACCTCGGCTATAAGTCCACCCTCAAATCTTGAACGAAGTCTGTCCTCAAGAGGTTGAATATCCTTTGGCGGACGGTCACTCGTTAAAATTATCTGCTTATCAGCCTCGTAAAGAGAGGAGAAGGTGTGGAAAAATTCCTCTTGGGTCGAAACCTTTCCGGCTATAAACTGAATATCGTCTATAAGAAGAACGTCGGTCTTTCTGTACTTATCCTTAAAAGCGGCGGTTTCTGCCTTTGAGATGGATTCTATAAGCTCGTTCATAAAATCCTCGCAGGTCTTATAAACGATTTTTAAAGAAGGATGATTTTTCTTAAGCTCGTTTATAACCGCGTAAAGAAGGTGAGTTTTTCCAAGTCCCGAATGACCGTGAATGAAAAGAGGATTAAAATAAGTGGGGTCCTTTGAAACTGCAAGACACGCGGCTTTAACGAATTTATTTGATTCACCCTCAATAAAGTTATCAAAGGTATACTCCTCTTTAAATGGAGTTGCGTTAACGTCGTTGAGAATATTATTTATATTCTTCTTTTTTTCTTCGGTTTCAATCGGGTCGGGAACTTCAACCGGAGCGGGATCTTCCACCACGATAACTTCCGGCTTCATTTCCGGGGGGCTCGTTATTTCAATTTCTACCGAAAATCCGATAGCATTTTCAAGAGCGCTTGAAATTATATCAATATACTTGGTCAGAAGAACGTTTCTGCGAAGAGAGGTGGGAGTTTTAAATACCGCTTTTTCCTCTGTTAAAGATATTAGCTCAAAGTTTCCGAACCAAAGATTAAAAACAGTCTTTGCAGGAAGCTTTTCCTCAATATATTCAAGCATCAACGATGTAATATCCCTAAGCTCGCTCATTTTATTTCCTTTCGTTTTTGTGTTCTTTTTACACCTGAAAATATACGTAAAAACGTCAAATGGGTATAGTTATAGCTTTTTTATATAATAGTATATCTATTATAACATATATAAAGGCGAAAATCAATAAAAAAATACAAAAAAACGAACAGAACGGAAAATAAAAATTTTAATTTTTTATAACCTCAAAAAAATAGGCGCGCCATCATAAGACGACTCGCCCGTTTTATTATTATGAAGGTGTAATTTTATTGCCTTTTAGACTTTGATTTAAAGAAAAGTGACATCAAAAATCCCATTATGAGAGAAACAGTGCAGCCTATCGCCGCCGCTATAAACGCACCGCCCATAACTCCGAAAATTCCGTCCTTTAAAATAGACTCGGAAACACCCTTTGCAACGCTTGCGCCAAATCCGATAATAGGAATTGATATGCCGCATCCGCAAATATCAAAAATAGGAGAATATAAGCCGAGAGCACCGAGAATAACTCCGCATATAACGTATGAAACCAATATTTTAGCAGGTGTTAGGGCGGTTTTATCTATCAGTATCTGTGCTATCAGACAAAATCCGCCGCCGACAAGAAAGGCAAGTAAGGATTTTAAAATCATTTTTTATCTCCTTTTTTCTAATCGGAGCTTATATGAATAACCGGGGCTATTCCGTATATATTCTCACCCTGCAAAACGCTTGAAGGATTCATAAGTGCTCCCGTTGACATAAACAAAATGTTTTTTAATTCTCCCGATTCGAGCCTCGGTAGAAAATAAGAGGCTAAAACCGATGCCGAGCATCCGCATCCGGATGCGCCCGAATGAACGTCTGAATTACAAAAGTCGTATAAAATATTTCCGCAGTCGATATGCTTTATATTTTTATTCCGAAGCTCCTTTTCGCTAAGCTCCTCAAAAATAAGTGAGCCGACCTTGCCAAGGTCACCCGTCACCACAAGGTCAAAATTTTGAAAATCCGAAAGGCTTAAGAAGGTATAGAATGAATCAAAAGCGGCTCTTGCCATTGCAGCTCCCATATTTGAAGCATCCTTAGTCAGACCGTCAACGATTTTGCCTATCATGGCGTTTTTTATTTTTACGCGGCCGCCATTACCCAAAATAAACGCGCCGGAGGCAGTTGCGGTCCATTGAGCGGTGGGTGACCTTTGACCGCCGTATTCGATAGGGTTTCTGAATTGTCTTTCCGCGGCAGAATTATGCGAGGTGGTAACGGCAGCGCCACGTGAAATTTCTGTCTTTGAAATAAGGGTAGAGAGAAGCAAAAGTGCCTCTGTGCAGGTTGAGCAAGCTGAATAAAGGCCTATATAAGGAATCCCGAATGAATAAAGTCCGCCCGAGGATGCTACGCACTGATTTTCAAGGTCACCCGCAAGAATAACGTCGAGCTCGTTTTGAGAAAGCTCGGCTTTTTTCAGAGCGATATTAAGGGATATTCTTCCCATCTCACCTTCCGCAAGCTCCCACGTTTTCATACCGAATTTATCGTCGGGAGAGCAAAAGTCAAAATGCTTGCCGAGAGGAGATTTCATTTCCTCGTGTCCGCCGACCGCCGCATATGAAATAAATGACGGAGGGTTATCATCAAAGCTTATAATTTTTCTCATACTATCGAAATATCTCCGAAAATAAAATAGACGATGCCGTATAAGGTACCCGCTACGGTAGAAAAAAGAATAACGGGACCCGCCACTGTGAATATTCCCTTGCCAACTCCGAGAATATAACCCTCGCTTCTTGCATCAAGAGCAGAGGATGTGACGGAGTTTGAAAATCCGGTAACCGGAACGAGAGTGCCGGCGCCGCAAAATCTTGCCGCCTTATCAAAAAATCCGAGCGCTGTTGCCAAAGAGGCAAGGACGATATAAATGACGGTGACGGTTATATATGAGTTTTCCTCGGAAAGACCGAGGTGGATAAAAAGGAAAGCAAGCCATTGACCAACAAAGCAAAGAAATCCACCGCTCAAAAAGGCAAAAAAGGAATTTTTCAAAATTGGAGATTTTGGCGTGTGCCTTTTTGAAATTTCAAGATAATCGTCGTTATATTCGATTTTTTTATTCATTATACACCCTCAAAATATAAACAAATATTTACAAAATGTGATAAATTACATATTTATTATGTCTGAATTTTCAGGTAATATTCAGATAAAAAAGATATTAGTTGGCATCCGTGTCAAATTATGGGAGATTTTAGGAGATGAATTGCAAGACAATTCAAGGAAAAGGAAAAAATAAAAATATATTAAAAAGTAATTTATTATTGGGTCTTGAAACTTTAATTTATATATGATAAAATATATAAAAAGGAAATGAAACGGTAAAGGAGAATAAGATGGCTAACGAATGGAATGAGAATGAAGAAAATGAATTTGAAGAGCAGGATTACGCATTTCAAACGGTAAGAAAAGACGGAAAGCCCAAAACTATCGGCTGGTCAATTGCCTCTCTTATAACCGGTGCCGTTGCCGCTATAACCTGCGCTTTCGGCTGGTCGAGCCTTATACTCGGAATTGCCGCTGTTGCGTTCTCTATTATTTCAAGAAAGACTCTCGGTTATTTTGACGGTCGCTCGGTAACAGGTCTTATATTAGGTATTTTCGGCGTGGTATTCGGTGCAGTAATGCTTGTATACGCAATGACGATAGACGACGAGGGTCAGAAATTTCTTTGGGATTGGATAAGACAAATGTTCTCCTCCGAGCAATCCCCCGGCAGCTCGGGCGGCTCAATTTTCTAATCATAAATAATGATGGCGCTTTTCGCAATTAAATAAAACAAGAGCATAGACTTTGCATTTTCGCATCGTCTATGCTCTTGTTTATCTTTAAAATATTTTCAGCCGAGAAAATTAAATGCTTTTAAGAATTTCTTCAACACGGTTAAGTGCCTCGTCGACCTTATCAAGGTCACGGCCGCCGCTCATTGCGCTATCGGGTCTGCCGCCGCCCTTACCGCCGCAGATAGCCGAAATTTCCTTAAGGATATTTCCTGCGTGAGCGCCTGCCTTAACTGCATCGGGACCTGCCGCCGCAACGAAATTGAGCTTGCCGTCGGAAATTGCCGCAAATACCGCAACACCGTCGCTGAACTTGGATTTTACGGAATCGCAAAGACCTCTTGCACTGTCCGCTCTTGCCTCTACCTTTGCGGTGAGAAGCTTAAACGCGCCAACTGTCTTGATGCCGTTGAGAAGAGATTGAGTTTTGAGCTCGGAGAGCTTTGCGTTTGCGCTTTCAAGCTCGCGCTTTGCTTCCTTCATTTCAGCTTGAAGAGCAGATGCCTTCTTTGCTATCGTGTTGGGATTCTGTGCCTTAAGCTCCTTTGCGGTTTCGGTAATAAGGCTATCCTTTTCACCGAGAAGAGCGAGAACGCCAAGACCGGTAGTTCCCTCTATTCTTCTTACGCCTGCCGCAACAGAGGACTCGGAAATAATCTTGAAAAGACCGATTTCACCGGTAGAGCCTACGTGAGTACCGCCGCAAAGCTCAACCGAGGAATTACCTATGCTTACCACTCTTACCTTGTCGCCGTACTTCTCACCGAAAAGAGCCATAGCGCCCTTCTTGCGAGCCGATTCAATATCCGAAACCTCGGTATTGCATCCCTCTGCCGCAAGAACGTGAGAGTTTACTATTGCTTCAACAGCGGCAATCTCGTCAGCCGTCATGGGAGCAAGGTGAGAGAAGTCGAAACGAACTCTGTGCTCGTCTACGTAAGAGCCTGCCTGCTCAACGTGAGAGCCGAGAACCTTACGGAGAGCCGCCTGGAGAAGGTGGCATGCAGAGTGGTTTCTCTTAATTGAAAGGCGTCTTTCATTATCTATCTTAAGGGTGAGGGTGTCGCCGCACTTGATGCTGCCTGCCTCTATTTTAACCTCGTGGATATAAACGCCGTTGGTTTTCTTAGTATCAAGAACGCTGAGAGTTGCGCCGTTTGAGAGGATTGCGCCGGTATCGCCAACCTGACCGCCGCCCTCGCCGTAAAATACGGTTTTATCAAATACTACCGAGCATTCGCCCTCGTTGATTTCGTTTACCGATTCGCCATCCTTGATTATGGAGAGGATAGATGCTTCGCACTCGGTTGCATCGTAGCCGAGGAACTCGGTTTCGGGAAGGGATGAAAGAAGGTCCTTTGAGGAATCAGACCAGCCGGAAATGTTTCCTCTTGCTTCTCTTGCACGAGTCTTCTGCTCCTGCATAAGAGCTGCAAATTCTTCTTCGTTTATAGAAAGCCCGCTCTCCTCTGCAATCTCGCGAGTGAGGCCTACGGGGAATCCGAATGTGTCGTAAAGCTTGAACGCATCCTCGCCGGAAATGGTTTTGCTTCCGTTTTTCTTCGCCTGTTCGATAACGGTGGAAAGAATACCGAGTCCCGCATCTATCGTTGCGTTGAATCTTTCTTCCT
>JAZRGJ010000233.1:0-1717 GCA_045644125.1 Eubacteriales bacterium
TTTCCGATGAAGCGGTTAAAAGCTACAATAAATGCGCATTTTACGGCACAGACGTAAAGGAAGCGGGTATGCTTAAGGGCGATATGATAGGCGACTACACCGTTAAAAATTTCGGCGCGATGGACCTCAACGGCGACGGAGAAATATCCTACGTTTTATTTATGGGAGAAAAAGGCAACAATGAGGCAATTTACAGAACGCAATATTCGGTTGAAAACGCAAACAAAAAGCTTTTGGATGCCGACAAAAAGCCGCTTAAATTCTACGATCCGTCAAACACCGACAAATATCTGCTCGACCGTGACGGAAAATGGTCGGCTCAGGCGGCAAACGAGTATATGACAACTATTCTTTCCTCTCATTCAACGGCAAGTAAAAATATGGTCGAGCTTATAATCTGCAACAACGACGGAATGGCAGAGGGCGCAATATCGGCGCTCAACGCGTCGGGATACAACACCGGAAGCGAGGGAAGCACAATGATTCCCGTATTTGGAGTTGACGCAACAAACGCCGCAAGAGAGCTTATCAAGGCTAAAAAAATGACGGGAACTATCAAGCAGGACGGTAACGCTATGGCAAAGGCAATCGAAAAATCCGTTGAAAACGGACTTAATTCAAAAGCGCTCTTTAACGGAATGAATGCTTACACCATCGACGAGGGCGTGTCAAAGCTCCGTATTCCCTACGCGGTTTATATGGGAGAATAAAATCGCAACGCGCATCGGAGGGATTGTTTTTTGATAAATTCAATCCCTCTCACCATAAAGCATTTTAAATTAAGGAAGCCTTAAAATGAGCGAAAAATATTTACTTGAAATGAAAAACATATCAAAGCAATTTCCAAGCGTCAAAGCGCTTGACGGTGTTACGCTTCGCGTTCGCGCGGGAACTGTGCACGCGCTGATGGGCGAAAACGGCGCGGGAAAATCTACGCTTATGAAATGCCTTTTCGGTATATATAACGCCGACGAAGGAGAGATATTTCTCGACGGCAAAAGAGTCAACTTCAAAAGCCCAAAGGAAGCACTTGACAACGGCGTCGCAATGGTGCATCAGGAGCTAAATCAAGCCTTAAAACGAAGTGTAAACGATAACATCTGGCTCGGTCGCTACCCCACCACCCTCGGCTTTATCACGCTTGAAGGAAAAATGCGAAAAGAAACCAAAAAAATATTCGACCGTTTAAAAATCGACGTTGATCCTTCAACGGTTATGAGCGAAATGTCGGTTTCGGCGCGTCAAATGGTTGAAATAGCAAAGGCGGTTTCTTACAACGCAAAAGTCATAGTGCTTGACGAGCCGACCTCATCGCTAAACGATAAAGAGGTCGAGCATCTTTTTAATATTATAGAGCAGTTAAAGGCAGAGGGCTGCGCAATTATTTATATTTCGCACAAAATGGAAGAAATAATGCGCATTTCCGACGATATAACGGTTATGCGCGACGGAAAGCTTATCGCCACAAATCCCGCAAGCGAGCTTACGCTTGACAAGATAATCAAGCTAATGGTAGGCAGAGATCTAACCGAGCGTTTTCCGCCAAAAACGAACAAAATAGGCGTGGAAACTCTAAAAGTGGAGCATCTTTCGGGCAGACATTCCCTGCTCTCCGACGTCTCGTTTAACGTACGAAAGGGTGAGATTTTGGGCATTGCGGGACTTGACGGCTCGGGGCGTACCGAGCTTCTTGAAACGCTTTTTGGCATTCGCGAAC
>JAZRGJ010000234.1:0-4605 GCA_045644125.1 Eubacteriales bacterium
ACCAACAAGTACTCTGTAACTTGGATTTTCTTCTCTGCAACTCAGCTTTACACTCACACCTACATATTCGATACCACGAGCGATAACTCTGTTGAAACCACGAGAGATTTCTTCTACAGCGACATCACTTGTATCAGAACCGAGCATGAGGTTGAAGAGCACATTTACGAGCTCAACAAGAAGGGCTGCGGATGCCTTAGCATCTTCAAGAAGAAGGAGTCTAAGTTCGTTCACCAGAACAGACATTGGGATACCCTTCAGATCACCGTTCCCAACGACTTCTATTCGTTCTACTGCAGAACGACCGATACTCTTGAGCAGAGCATTCAGGCTGCCAAGGCAATGATTCGCGAAAAGAAACAGGCTTAATTTCAAAAAATAAGGCAAGGCAATTTTGCCTTGCCTTTTCGGTGCAAAAATGGAAAATGAAGAAATCGTAGTTTGGGCGGGAGAGTCGGATGAGGACGAAGAACAAAAATTCGTTCCCTACAATCCTTTGGAGCGCCCTGATATAAAATATACAAAACCTATCATAGCGCTCACGGTTTACGTAGTTCAGCTTGTGGGTTTAATATTTATCCCTTACAACAAGTGGTGGCTTACGCTTATTACACTTCTTGCGTATTCTCTCATATACTTCTCTTTTATCGCAAAGAGAGCTGTTATCTGGATGGTTCACCTTTATCAAAATAAGGCGTCAGACGAAACTAGATTGAGATGCGTTATGGAGCCGAGCTGTTCCGTTTATATGATACTTGCCGTTGAAAAATACGGTGTAATACGCGGCGTTTGTAAAGGTATCAACCGACTTTTGCGTTGCGGCAACGAGAACTGCGTTGACTATCCGTAAATTGAATATACTTATAATAAAAAGGACAGAGAGCTTTAAAACGTTCTCCGTCCTTTTTTGCCATCCGGCTTTATCCGCTTTTCTTTTAAAAGCTGCCGTGAAGCTTCGCTTTCTTCGGTTTCAATTCCCAAAGAAGCCTTCTTTGCCTCGTCGGAAATATATTCAAGCGGATCGCTTGCTACGCTGTTAACTTCAACCTCGAAGTGAAGATGAGCTTCTTCTGCGAGCTCGAAAAGAGCTCCGTCACCTACGTTTCCTATCTTGTCACCAAGCTTTACTGCATCTCCTTTTTTAGGTGTTGCATCGGAGGCCGCATCAAGATTCGAATAGATGCTTTTCACCTCGTTTCCGTGATCTACGACCACGGTGAAGCCGTAAAGAGGATCGGAATAAACGTCTGCAACAACGCCGTCAAAGACGCAATAAACGTCTGCGCCCTCGACGCAAGAGATGTCAATTCCGGGGTGAACACGCCACTCCTCAAGGGTTTCCGAGTATACGGGCACGGTCAAGCTATGCTCTTTTGATACCGTTCCGACCACGGGAGAAATGAACGACATTTTCTGATTTCCGGGCTTTTCATTAGGCGTTTCATCCGGTTTTTCATCAGGCTTTACTCCCTCGTCGGGCGTTGTTCCATCGGGTGTCGTGTCACCGGTGGTTCCCCCGGGAATCGGGGTGGGAGTTTTTCTGTTGTTTGCTGCAACTATGCCGACGACGATCGCCGTTATACAAAGGATCGCAATAATTACGCCGTAGATAACTTTAGCTGCGCCGGGCTTGTCGGTAAATTTGATTTTCTTTTCCAAAGTTTCACTATCCTTTCTAAATTTCTACTCATATTTTCTCAAAGCTGAGATTATTTATTCACCAAATGAAAAAATCGGCATTTTTAAAATTGCGGCAATGCAAATAGGGCAATTTCTTGACAATTCCTTTAAATTAGTATATAATATCTTAGATATATAAAAGTTTCAAAGGAATTTGTGATATGAACGACAAGATTTCTCTTGCAGGCGACCTTGGAAGCGGTAAAAGCACCGTAGCGGCTATTCTTATCGAAAAGCTCGGCGCTGAATATTACTCCACGGGCGCTATCGTGCGCTCCATTGCCGCAAAGCGCAATATGAGCGTTGTTGAGCTTAACGTTTATATGGAAACTCACCCGGAAATCGACCATGAAATTGACGACGGACTTAAGGCTCTTTCCAAGATAGACAAGCCTCTCGTTATTGATTCAAGAATGGCATGGCACTTCACCGAGGGAACTTTCAAGGTTTATCTTTCAACCGACACCGAGGTCAGCGCTTTAAGAATTATGGGCGCAAACAGACAGGGTGAGCACAAGGCTAGCCTTGAAGATACCATAAAAGACACGAGAGCAAGACGTGAAAGCGAGAAAAAAAGATATTTTGAACAGTACGGCGTTCATATAAAAGACCTTACTAACTATTCTTTAATCGTTGACACAACATACGCAACGCCGGACGAGGTTGCGGATTGCATTTTAAAAAGCTTCGAGGCTTGGCAAAATGACAAGAGCTTCAATGCGGCTTACATAAGCCCCGAAAGGCTCAACTATCCCGATGACGCGCCGGACGCTGAGAAGCTTTCGGAATACTCATCCGCTCTTGAATCTTCGCAAAGCATCCCCGAGGTTCAGGTTTTCGAGGTGGACGGAGAGTTTTATCTTAAAGGCGGCTACGAATCAGCGCTTGCATACTCTCTCGCTATGCAAACCTACGTTCCCGCAAAGCTCGTTCACGGAACGACCGACGGAAAATCGTATGTAAAAATGAAAAATTCACTGTGATAAGGATATAAAAATGCTTGTTTTAAAGAAAAAGACCGCCGCTCTTATAGCTTCGGCGATAAATGAAAGCTTTGGCTCGGGGCTTCTTTCCGAGGATGACGTTTTCTCAATGCTTGAGTATCCGCCCGATAAAACCATGGGCGACCTTGCTCTTCCCTGCTTCCGTCTTTCAAAGGCTTTGAGGCGCTCGCCCGTTGAAATAGCAAAGACGCTTGCGGAAAAGGTGAGTTGCGAAGAATTCTCTGAAATTACTGCCCTTAACGGCTATCTTAACTTCAAAATAGACGGAACGAATTTTGCAAAAAGAGTTATCAGCGAGGCTTTGTCGCTCGGTGAAAAATACGGCGCTCCCAATATTGGCGAGGGTAAAACCGTTGTTCTCGACTACTCCTCCCCTAACGTTGCAAAGCCTTTCCATATAGGACACCTTGGCACAACGGTTATCGGCCACTCCCTTAAGCTCCTTCACGAGTTTGCAGGCTACAAGTGCGTCGGAATCAACTACCTCGGCGACTGGGGCACACAGTTCGGTAAGCTTATCGTTGCCTACAAGGCTTGGGGCGACAAGAAAAAGGTTGAAGAGGGCGGCGTTGACGAGCTTGTTTCTCTTTACGTTAAAATAAACAACGCTATAAAGGCGGAAGAAGACGAGAGCGAAGCTCAGGGCGCAGGCAAAAAGAGCGCGCTTGGCGACGAGTCTCGCCGTGAATTTGCAAAGCTTGAAGCGGGTGACGAAGAAAATCTTGAGCTTTGGCGCTGGTTCGTTTCGGTAAGCCTTAAGGAATACGAAAAAACGTACAAGCTTCTCGGAATTGAGTTTGACAGCTACAAGGGCGAGTCATTCTACACGGACAAGATGCCGGCGCAGGTTGAAAAGCTTCGCAATATGGGACTTCTCGAAATTGACGACGGCGCATCTATCGTTAATCTTGACAAATGGGGTATGCCCGTTTGCCTTATCTTGAAGCGTGACGGCTCAACTCTTTACCCCACTCGTGACATTGCGGCGGCGGTTTACAGAAAAGAGACCTACGACTTTGACAAGGCAATATACGTTACGAGCGCCGCGCAATCGCTTCATTTTGCGCAGTGGTTCAAGGTTGTTGAGCTTATGGGCTACGATTGGTTTGATAAGCTCGTTCACGTTCCTTACGGAACGGTTAGCATAAACGGCGCAAAGCTTGCGACGAGAACCGGTAACGTTATTCTTCTTAAGGATCTCTTTGAAGAAGCTATTTCCAGAGTTTATGAAATTGCAAAGGAAAAGAATACGGACGAGGACGCTTGCAGAAGGATTGCGGAAGAGGTTGGCGTTGGAGCTGTCGTATTCTACTATCTTTCCAACAACCGCATGAGAGATATAAATTTCGTTATGGAAGAGGCTCTCTCATTCGACGGAAATACAGGTCCTTACGCGCAGTACACTTATGCGAGAGCGTCATCCGTTCTTGAAAAGGCAGGAAGCCTCGGAAAAATGACGGACGCAAATCTTACAGAGCCCGAGTTTGAGCTTGCGAAAACGATTTCGAGATTCCCCGAGCGTGTTTTGTCTGCTCTTGACGATTACGAGCCCAGCATTATCACACGTTACGTGCTTGAGCTTTGCGCATCTTACAACCACTTCTATCACGAATGCAAGATTGCAAGCTGTGAGGATGAAAATCTTAAATCAAGCCGTTTGGCTCTTACCGCGGCATCAAAACAAATTCTCGGTGTGGCTCTTAAGCTTATCTGTATGAAGAGCCCCGAAAAGATATAAGGAGATAAATCATGTCAGGCCATTCAAAATGGAATAATATCAAACACAAAAAAGAAAAATCCGATGCGGCAAAAGCGAAGATTTTCACTAAAATAGGCAAGGAAATGTCCGTCGCAATTAAAGCGGGCGGCCCGGACCCTTCGGTTAACGCAAAGCTCCGCGACCTTATCGCAAAGGCAAAGG
>JAZRGJ010000235.1:0-2528 GCA_045644125.1 Eubacteriales bacterium
TCATTCGTTGCAAACGTGGAAATGTATACCCACGATCAGTACAAAAAAAGATGTCAGCGAGGGGTTAGCGAGCAGTCGGATAAAACCACGCAATCGCTTAAAAACTTCAAATTCAGAAAAAGACTCAAAAACTTTTTCTTCGGTTTCTTGAAGAAAAAGAAGAATAAAAGCTGACGCTTTCCATTAAATATAATTTGCCGATGAGGAATGGGTTCCTCATCGGCTTTTTCGTTATTCCGCTCGTTTTTTTAAAAGCGTGTCTGCCGTTTCAAGCGCTCTTTTAATGCTTGCGTCCATATTATAATATTTAAAATCGCCGAGTCTGCCGCAAAGGATAAGATTCGGTATTTTTTCAAGCTCTTTTCTGTATTTTTCGTAAAGAGCCGAGCTTTCCTCGGTGGGAATCGGGTAGTAAGGCTCGGTTTCGTTTTGGCGATAGGGCGTTGGATATTCAAGAGATATTACGGTTTCGCCGTGGGTTTTCTGTATCGGAAGCTTTGCGTATTCGGTGATTCTCGTATATCCCTTTGCCTCGGGATAAGCAACGACGGGGTGCGTCTGATAGCTGTCGGTCTTTTCCGTTTTATATTCAAAACGGAGGCTTCTATACGGCAAAACGCCGTATTTTAACGAAAGAAGCTCGTCGGCAGCTCCCGTATAAACGACGGTTTTGTCACATTTTTTTCCGTTTATCAAAAGCCCTCCGTCTTGAATTGATAAAAATGACGAAGCCTCGGTGTTAAGACGAATCGTGATTCTCTCGTGATTTAATATGTTTTCTATAAATTTCGTAAATCCCCCTCTCGGCATGCATTGATAGCGGTCGCTGAAGTAGCCGCTTTTATATGAAAACAAAACGGGCACTCTTTTGAGGACGGACGAGTCGATTTTCTCGGGCGGAAGTCCCCATTGCTTTGCGGTATAGGGCTTGTAATCGTTTTCAAAAAGGAAAGTGGCGAATTCTTTTATCAGCGCATCGTCCGAGGCGAGCATTTCAACGACGGCGCTTTGCTCCCTCTCTCCGTATTTTGCCCGAATCGCCGCTCGAATTGCCGCCGCCTTTTCTTTAGGGAAATAATCGTCGAGCGTTTGGAAATTAAAGGGCGAGGGCGTGTATTTTCCCCTCATATAAACCGCACATTCGAGGAAAAAGTCGTCCCATTCGGAATATTTTTTAATATAAGTGTAAACGGCTTCGTCGTTGGTGTGGAATACGTGAGGGCCGTATTTTTGAATCAGAAGTCCGTTTTCAAATCTTTCGTCGTAAAGATTACCGCCTATATGCGAGCGGCGGTCGATGACGCTTATGCGAGCGCCGCTTTCGGCAAGCTCTCTTGCAATAACGGCTCCGCTGATGCCTGCGCCGACGATTATATATTCTTTCATGAAAATTAAATCTTCCTTTGCTTGTAATAGTCGATAAGCTCGGCAATTCCCGTCGCAAAGCTATAGCTCGGCTCGTAACCCGTGTCGCTTTTCAGCTTGCAAACGTCAACGGCGGAATGAGCCGTCTTTGACTCGGTAACTTTCGCAAACTCAATAGGGATATTTGGGTTTATAAGCTCCGAAATAATTTTAACCGACTCCCGAAGCTTGCGGTTTTCCCCCGTCCCCACGGCGTAAAAAGAGTGCGGCTTGCCGTATTCGCCTATAAGGCGCAAGGCTTTTGCGGCATCCTTTATATGAATGAAATCCCAGACTTGCGCGCAAGAGGAAAGCTTCGGTATTCTTCCGCTGAGAAGTTCGTTTATTGAGTAAAATATAACGTTTTCGTCCTCTCTTCCCGGGCCGTAAATGCTGGTTATCACAGCGTATTCGAAATCTATTCCGTAGTCCTTTGCAAGATTTGCGCAAATAAACCTTGCCGCCAGCTTACAGCTTCCGTAAGCGTTTGCCGGGGTTGGAAGCGATTTTTCCGAGATTTCCCCCTGAGAGTAGCAGTATTCCATAGTCGAGCCGATAAAAACAACTCTTGGAATACCGAGCCGCCTCGCAAGCTCAACGGCAGAGACGGAGAGCTCTATATTTTTCATTTGCAGCTTTAAGTCACGGCGAGCGTCGGGATTTACCCCCGCCCACGCAAGATGGTATAAAACGTCACACGCCCCGAGGGGTACTTCATTGGAATCAAGCTTTTCAATCTCCGTTTTTATATAGGTTACGTCGCTCGTGTCCCGGGGAAAGCTTTTATCGCTGCGGTCCTGGGCGAATATTTTATAATTTGCCGCCAAAAGCTCGGAGATAAGATTTCTTCCGACGAATCCCAGCGCCCCGGTTATTAACGCCTGTCGCATAGCGCAGCCTCACTTTTCGTTTAAATATTCCTCAATCTCTTTATCCATAATCTCTCGCGCGTCCTCGCCCGAAAGATAGGCCCTCGTCCATTCAACCGTTTTTTCTATCGCATCCCCGATATGCCAGCGCGGCGCCCAGCCTATAGCCTTTTTGATTTTTGAGGAATCGAGCTTTAAAAATCCGGCCTCGTGCGGAGCTTTGTCATTATGTTCCGCCCTCATTGTTAGTCCGTC
>JAZRGJ010000236.1:0-11641 GCA_045644125.1 Eubacteriales bacterium
GGAGACTTTTTGCGCCCACGGCTTCAATTAGGTAAAATCCATCAAGCGAAAGGCGCCGCCTTGCCTCTTGCGGCATTCTTTCGTCAATTATACAAATTTTCATATTTTCGTACTTCAAACAAAAAAGCGAGAACTTCGAGCACATAAAATGCCGTTAAATCTCGCTTTTTTTGTTTTGGAAATCTCGCATTAAGCGCGCTCGATCTTTCCCGAACGCAAGCAACGTGAGCAAACGTATACGGAACAGTTCGTGCCGTCTACAACAGCCTTAACCTTGCGGATGTTGGGCTTCCAAGTTCTGTTGGTCTTACGGTTGGAGTGGGAAACGTTATGTCCGAAAACAACGCCCTTACCGCAAACGCTACATTTAGCCATTTTGACACCTCCTGAATATCTCGCCTTTCGGCGGACATCTATCACTAAATTATTTTTTAATCATAAATTGACGAATGATATTATAACACAAAAATTTCGAAAATGCAAGAGCTTTTTCAAAAAAAATAATTTTCTTACCATTTTTATAAAACGGTCGTCTAAATCGCCCCGAAAATATGCTTTTCTACTAAAAATTATTTGCCAAGCTCAAGCGTTCTCTTGTAAGATGCAAGCACCGCGCGTATCAGCGTTTCGTCGAGGCCGTCAGCGATGAGCGATTTTACACCCTCAATGGTGCTTCCGCCCTTGCTGCAAACCGCATCACGAAGCTCTTCGGGCTCTTTTCCGCTTTCAAGAAGCAAGCTTGCCGCTCCGATAAGGGTTTTTGCGGCAAATTTCAAAGCGCTCTCGCGGGAAAGGCCGGCCTCGGTTGCGCCCTTTGCAAGCGCATCAATAAACATGTAAACGAAAGCGGGTGAGCAACCCGAAAGAGCCGTGCCGGCGTCAATCAAGCCCTCGTCTATAATTTCTATATCTCCCGCCGCCGCCATTGCGGATTTGAAGTTTTCGAGAGCGTCGCTTGTAACGAGAGCGTTTCCTGCGGTGAGAACAACGCCCTTGCCAACAGCAACGGGTGTGTTGGGCATAATTCTGATTACGGGAATGTTACCGCCCGTCATCTCGTCCAAGGATTTCAGGGAAACGCCTGCCGCCATCGAAACGAGCGTTAAGCCGCCGTTTTTAGATGCCGCCTTTATTTCTTCAACAACCTCTCGAACGAAATTCGGCTTAACCGCAATAAAAAGATAATCGCAAGCCGCCGTCATTTCGGGCACGGATGCAAGTCTTCCCGAAACGCTTTCTGCAAGAGCCGAAGCCTTTGCCTCATCTATATCGCAAACGTAAATTTCAGCGCTCTTTGCCGCAGCCTTTGCGAGAGCCGAGCCCATATTTCCTGCGCCTATAAAACCTATTTTCATCTTAGCGAACCTGTCCGTTTCCGCGAATTACGTATTTGTAGGAGCAAAGCTCCTCAATTCCCATCGGGCCTCGCGCGTGCATTTTTTGCGTCGAGATTCCCATCTCACAGCCAAGTCCGAAAACTCCGCCGTCGGTAAATCTCGTTGATGCGTTAACGTATACCGCCGCGCTGTCAACGTTTTTGGTGAAGTATTCCTTTGCCTCGTCGTTTTCCGTGATAATGGCTTCGCTGTGCATCGTAGAGTGCTTTGCGATATGCTCGCAAGCTTCCTCAACGGAGGAAACGATTTTCACGGCAAGCTTGTAATCAAGAAATTCCGTGTCGAAGTCTTCCTCTCCTGCGGGCGTGCCGCCGATTATATCGAAAGCTTCCTTATCGCATATAAACTCAACGGGATTTTTACGGCCGTCGCAAAGGCGAGCCTTAAGCTTCGGCAAAAATTCTTTCGCAATCTCACGGTGCACAAGGCAAACCTCAGCCGCATTGCAAACCGACGGGCGAGAGGTTTTAGCATTGTCAACGACGGTGAGCGCCATATCCGTATTTGCATATTTATCAACGTAAACGTGGCAAATTCCCGTGCCCGTTTCAATGCAGGGCACTGTTGCGTTTTCAACGCAAGCCGAAATAAGCCCCTTGCCGCCGCGCGGAATCAAAAGGTCGACGTAGCCGCGAGCCTTCATAAGCTCGGTAGCGCTTGAGCGTGTGGTGTCCTCGATAAGCTGAATCGCATCGGTGGGAAGTCCTGCTTTTTTAAGACCCTCTCGCATAGCCGCCGTTATTGCCGCGGCGCTGCGGTATGCTTCCTTGCCGCCGCGCAAAACGCAAACGTTTGAGCTTTTGAGGGCAAGAGCCGCCGCATCGCTCGTAACGTTGGGGCGAGATTCGTAAATTATCGCAACGACACCCATAGGTGACACTATCTTGTCAATAACGAGTCCGTTTGGGCGAGTTACCTCAGAGATAACACGTCCTACAGGGTAGGGGAGAGCCACAAGCTCACGTATTCCGTTTGCCATAGCGATAATTCTGTCCACGTTCAAAAGAAGTCTGTCTATCATAACAGCAGACAAACTCTCACGCGCCGCCGCAACGTCCTTTTCGTTTTCCGAAAGTATTTTATCTGTGTTTTCCACGAGTGCGTCAGCCATTAAAAGAAGCGCGCGGTTTATATCTTCTTCACCGAAAGCGCGAAGCTCTTTTTTTGCGAGCGCGGCTTTTTCGAGAATTTCTTTGGTCGAAGTCATTTTTCTAATCCTTTAGCGTAAAATCTGGTTCCGAAGTCCTCGCCGTCAATAACCTTATAAAGCACCTCGGGGGAAGCTCCGTTTGTAATTATCATGTCGCAGCCTGCCGCCATGGCAATCTTCGCCGCCTTAATTTTCGTAATCATACCGCCCGTGCCGAGCGCGCTTCCCGCGCCGCCTGAAATAGCCTCGATTTTTTCGTCTATCTCGTAAACTGCGGGAATGAGCTTTGCATTCGGATCTTTATGAGGATCGGCGGTGTAAAGTCCGTCAATATCCGACATAAGAACGAGAAGCTCCGCTCCAACGCTCGCCGCAACTCTTGCCGCCAAGGTATCGTTGTCACCGAATTCTATTTCCTCGGTTGCAACCGTGTCGTTTTCGTTGATTATCGGAAGAGCTCCGTATTCAAGAAGCTTTTCTATAGTATTTTCAAACTTTTTGTGTCTATCGGGTGAATCAAGGTCGGGAGCGGTTAAAAGTATTTGCGCAACCGTGTGATTGTAGAGCGAAAACTCCTTGTCGTATATATACATAAGCTCGCATTGACCTATAGCCGCCATAGCCTGCTTTCCCGCAATATCACGTGGCTTTTCACGAAGATTGAGCTTTCCGACTCCCGTCGCAATAGCGCCGGAGGAAACGAGTATAACCTCCGAGCCGGAGTTCATCATATCGCTTATAATCTTGCAAAGCGACTCGATTCTTCTTATATTAACGCAACCGTTTGAATAGGTAAGCGTAGACGAGCCTATCTTTATAACTATTCTCATAATTTTGTCCTTCCTTGAAGCGCGGAAAATTCGGCTATTAAAAAATAAATTATTTTAAATTATATCACGATATATGAAAATTTGCAATAGCTTATTAAAAAATATATCAGAGGCATAAAAAATAAAAAGGCTCTCTTAAATGGAGAGCCTTGCCGGTCATTGCTTGATTATAAGTGCCACGGGGTCAAATACCTTAAGCGCAAGGTTAAGTGTATATTCGTTGCCGTTTCTCTTAAACTCAACGTTTTCGTAAGTACCGTCTTTCATTATACGCTTGATTGACTTAACGTCGCGCTCAATTACAAACTTCGCCTTTTCCACCTCGTCAAGTGATAAATTGAGAGCTATCGCAAAAAGATTTCCGTCGGGGGTTTTAGCCGCCTTGAAAAGCATTTCCTCATCATCGGGGTAGTAAATGGGAAGCTCGCCGAAATCAGAAAGAATATTGATAAGCTGACGCTTTCTCGTTTCATTAAGGAAGCCGAAGCAAACGTAATATCTGTATTCAAATGCTGTGGTGCCCGAGAATACTACGGCAGTACCGCCAAGCTCGTTATCAAAAGAGGTAACGCCGGGGAAGAGAACGTCGTAATATTTTGCTTCGCGCAGATGGTAAACCTCGGAAAGACGCTTAACTTTGTCGTTCAAGGGAACAAGCTCGCGCAGCTCCGGTTGAATACCCATTTTCGTGGTAGAAACTTTATTAATATCGAGAGCTTCGCTCGTAGCTCTTACGGCATCGGCGCCTCGTTTTTTCACGTCAACGCCGAGATGCTTGCCTAATCCGCGCGAAATAACGTGTTCTGCGGCATCTGCGTCAAAAACGCACTTTTCGGAAAGGCATTTGAGGATTTCTTCATCGGTGAAGCTTTGTATACAGCCGCCGTCGAAGAACCACGTGCCCTCGTCTTCGTTTGAAAAGTGCATGGGAAGTCCAAATCTGTCAAGCACCGTTGTATACCAACCAAGACTCTTCATAGCTTCGTCGCGCTGAGTCAAAGTGTAAACCGGACGTTTGTTTACGGGAATTTTACAGCCGAGCCAGGTGAGGGTAGGTGCGAGTTTTGAGATTTCTTCATAGAATCCTAGGTTTTCACTGAGCTTTTTGCGGTAAGCCGCGCCGCTTTTCGGTTCATAGTTATGAAGTCTTGTTATCCAGTGCTTTGCTCCCGCCATTCCTTCGAGAAGTGAGAAAGTGTAATGTGCGTGAAGCCTTAAAGCGGAGGTTGAATATCTGTTTTGAGGGCAAGTGTCGCTTTCCGCCAAAAGAATGTCGGGGCGCTTGGTCATAACGTTTATCTGATTTGCCGCATTATACATAATGCGCGCAAAATCTCGGTTATCTTTAGCGCAGTATCCGCCGTTGTTAACTCTGACGGTTACGGGGTTCCCCTTTCCTGCGATAGCTTCTCCGATTTCGTAAGCTGCCTCGGCGCAGTTGCCCGTAAGGCAGTAGGAGGCCGGAATGCTTTCGTCCACCTCATCGATTCCCGCACGGATTTCCTTTGCGCATTCGATAAGGGAATCAAGCTGCGTTTTCTCAAAAATCGATCTGCGGCGCTTGCCGTCTTTATCGTTTTTCAGAATAGATTCGTAAAGCTCCTCGCGGTTTAGGCTTTCGCCCGCAAGCTCGTTGAATTTCGCCATATGCAAAGGGCAAGCGCAACTGCCTTGGCGCATAAGCACAAAGTCGTCGTCAAGCATAATGTGATGAGGCTTCGATTTTGCAATTCTTTTTGCAGAATTGCGTACGTATTCCTTAAATCCTTCGTCGAGAGGGCAGAAACTTTCTGGGGATGAGCCATCCTTAAGCCTGATTATTCTTTGAAAAGACGGTTGCGCATTCAAAAGCCAGCCGTGTCCCATGGTCGATTGCATAAGAATTCCGGATGGGAGTTCCTTTGCATCAAGCTTTTCCTTGTATTTTTCGTATGTTTGACAGAAAATATCAGCCTTGTCTATTGTGGGAATCCCTTCGGGAACCAGTGACATCATAAAAAGCGGCATAATGCAAACACCGTTTTTTATCTGCTGTTCAATATCTTCGCAATATTCGTCGATATGCTCCGTGTTTAACTGCATAATTGAAAAGTTGAGCATTTTCATTCCTCGCTTATGAATGTGTTATGTCAAATGAGATTTTATCACAATGTAAAATTCGTGTCAAGCTTTTAAACCTAAATTGACAGAGATTAAATATATTACGCAAAATTAAGATTAAAATTGAATATGCTCCCCAAAGCTTATTTTCTTTTCTTTGTCAGTCGCAAGAACGTCGAAAACTACGATTTCGTTCTCACCTTCTTTGATAAGCGGTGCGGGAATAAAGAGCTTGTTCGGGGAATTTTCAATAGTCCAGTGCCTGCCGAGATTGAAACCGTTTATAAAGCAAACACCTCTCGTGAAGCCCTCAAAGTGAATAACTGTGTCACGGATTTCGTCTGCGGTTAGCGTGTACTTATAAAAAGCAGGTGCGTTTTCTTCCGGTGTGTCCTCGTATTTTTCGGGAAGCAAGTCAAGCTCAAAGGAATAAATATCGTAACCCATGGGCTTTACGAAAACGTTGTATTCAAGGTCGTGAAGAATAATATCGCCAACAAGGCCCTTGCGGTCTTCAAGCCGCACGCCGTAGTTAACTCGTCCCATGTTTTCAACGAGCACGGAAAGCCGTCTTTCTCCACCGCTTTCTATGAGATAGCTTTTGTCCGAGTCGTGTCTTTTGAGAGTTTTCTTGTATTCGCCGTCAATGTAGATATGCGCAATATCGTGAACTTCGGGGAGCATCACTTCAGCGCCGGCATCACTCACGAAAATTTTGGTCTCGTAAACTATGTAGCCGTACCCCGTGTCACATTCTTCCATAGTTAAAACCGCAGGCGATTTCGTCTTTTTGGAGGCCGTGGCAAGATTTGCCGCGCCGATATATCTGAAGTCTTTGTATTCAAAAAGCTCCGTATCCTTTGCGGTGAGAGTCGGATTTACGCCAAGCGCCGAGGTGATAACTTCTCTTTCCGCATAATACTTCGGAGTTCTTCTTCCGTATTCGTCAAGAGGCGCGTCAACGTCGTAGCTCGTCATCTGCACGACAAGCTCACGGCCGAAATCAAGCGTTCCGTTCATAAATCCGAAGCTCGTTCCGCCGTGGAACATATAAAGATTCACAAGCTCCGCATTTTCAAGCGCCGTTCTTACCGACTCAGCGACCTCTGCAACGTCACGTCTTACGATAGGCTCGCCCCAATGCTGCGCCTTTCCGTTCCAAAGCTCCATAACTGCGCCCGGCTGATTCCCGTGATACTTTTGCAAGGAAGCAAGACAGCGAACGCTGTCCCATCTGTAGTTTACCGAAGCTAAAACGTTTGGAAGCGTTCCGCCCTTTAATAAAAATTCCGTTTCACCGTCCGAGGTGATAAGCGGGCAGGTGATACCCTCGCTTTCGTAAAGCTCTTTGTTGTATCTTAAATATTCCTTGTCGTTTCCAAAGCTTCCGTATTCGTTCTCAACTTGAACGAAAATAACGTTTCCGCCGCTCCCGATAAGACGAGGACGTATTATCTCACAAGCCTTTTTAAGAAACGGAGTGATTTTTTCAAGGAAAAGAGGCTGAGAGGTGCGAAGCTTTATATCACGGTACTTAAGAAGCCACCAGGGCATACCGCCGAAATCCCACTCGGAGCAAATGTAGGGGCCGGGGCGCACGATGGCGTAAAGGCCGAGCTCCTTTGCTATGTCGAGGTATTTTCCGAAATCGAGCCAACCCGAAAAATCAAATTCGCCCTCTTTTTTCTCGTGCAAATTCCACACGAGATAGGTTTCAACACAGTTGCATCCGCATTCTTTCAGCTTCAAAAGCCTGTCGCGCCAGTATTCCGGGTGAATACGGAAATAGTGCATTGCGCCCGAAACTATTTTCGTCGGCGCGCCGTCAATATATATTTTTTTATCGTCAACTGAAATTTTTCCCATTTAAAAATCTCCCTTATTATTACAAATCGAGTATAGCATAAGAGGCGTTTGTTGTCAATGCTAAGAGCTGAATTTACCGACTTTAAAGCGGCGCCCTTAATGAAAATTTTGCAATAAACGAATTTCTAACAAAACTTAAACGTTTTGCAAAAAAAATAAAAACATAGCTGCGATATAATCGTGTCAACAAACGAAGAAAAGGAGTTTTAATATGAACAATAATGAAAAACGGGCTTTGGCGCAGAAAATACGCGCGCAATACGAGGAAAAGGAGTCGCGCGAGCTAGATGCGCTTCGTGAGCTTGACGCAAGAGTAAAGCGCCCGATAAACGCTTTCGCTTATGCTATCGGAAGTGTCGGCGCTGTCGTTATGGGCGCGGGTATGAGCCTTATTATGACCGATATAGGCGCATTTTTAGGCATAAAAAGCGCAATGTTCTTTGGCATTGCAATAGGTCTTATCGGTATGATTACGTCCATTCTTAATTATCCTATATATAAGAGGATTCTTTCGGGGCGCAAGAAAAAGTACGGCGCAGAAATCATTGAACTAAGCGATAAAATAATCAACGAATAGGGCAAAGCGGCACAAATTTTGAAAAAATATTGCGGTGCGGAGAGGGTGTAAACGGCGCTTTCTTTGCGCCGCAATGCTTTCTGCAGAAATTTTGACAAAGTTTAGATACAGTTTAGGAAAAAAAGTATAATAAGGGTACGTTTTGTTTTTTTAGGTAGAAAAACGTCTTAATACTTTTTGAAAGCAGGAGGGAAATTCCCTTGTTGAATTATAATTTGACAGAAGAAAGAGAAATTCCGATTTTCTTTTCCACAGACGATAATTACATTGCCTATCTTGACGTGGCTATCGCTTCGATGATTGAAAACGCGTCAAAGGCTCATCAATACAGAATCATAATCCTCAATACAGGGCTTAATCCCGATAACGTCGCCCTCATCAAGCGTCGTGAAAGGGCGGGCTTTCGCATTGATTTCGTTGATATATCCGATGACGTTGAGAAGATAAAGGCTCGCTTTAAGGACGTATATCATTTTTCCGTGGTGACGTACTACCGTCTTTTTATCGCATCGCTCTTTTTGCAATACGATAAGGTAATTTACCTTGATTGCGACCTTGTCGTGCTTGGAGATATTTCCGAGCTTTACAGCGTTGAGCTTGGCGAAAATATTCTTGGCGCAGCGCCCGAGCAGTTCGTGCAGAATACGAAAGAATTCCGCCGCTACGCAAGAAAGGCGCTCGGCGTTGATCCCGACGGATACGTTAACGCAGGCGTTCTTTTGATGAATCTTAAGGAATTCAGACGTCACGAGATTGAAGAAAGATTCGTTGAGCTTATATCCGAGTATGATTTCGATCTTCTCGATCCCGATCAAGCGTACCTTAATTATTTATGTAACGGCAAAATATGCGTTTTGCCTAACGGATGGAACAAAGAACCGATGCCGCTTGACCTTGAAGGCGAAAAAAACATAGTTCACTACGCTCTCTACAAAAAGCCGTGGCAGTATGACGACGTGATTGACGGAGAACATTTCTGGCACTATGCAAAATCCTCGCCGTTTTATCAACAGATTATTGAGCGTCGCTCTCAATTCGGTGACAAAGAGCGCGCCGAAAAGGAAGAAACGGCAAAAGAGATTCTCGAGCACGCAAACAAAATCGTGGAATCTGAATATACCTTCTCCAAAAAGCTTGAAAAGGTCGTGAGGTGACGGTATGGAAAAGTCGCAACACAAGCTGGAATTGCTTCGGCGCATTGCCGAGCTTGAAAAGCAGGAGAAGTGGCATCTTGACGTTGAGGACGATCCCGAAACCTATCCCTTGATGCCGAACAAGGTTGATTACCTCAACGAAAAGCTTTTAAGCAAAATCAAAAATAAAATAGCAAACGCAGCCGGCTCACGCTTTTTCGATAAAATGATAGCGAATCGCCGATTGATTATAAAAGAAGTGCGGGGAATTGAAAATTTCACCGCAGTAAAGGGCGGCAAGATAGTTACGTGCAACCATTTCAGCGTTTGCGATAATTATGCCGTGTGGATGGCTCTTCGTGATTATATGGATGGAAAAATGCTATACAAGGTAATCCGAGAGGGAAACTATACCAATCCGCCAAAGCCTTTCGGCCTTTTTATGCGCCATTGCAACACCTTGCCTCTTTCAAGTCAAACAGCAACTATGAAGAAATTTCTCCGCGCGGTTAAAGTCTTGCTTGAACGTGGAGAAACGATTTTGATATATCCCGAGCAGAGTATGTGGTGGAATTACCGCAAGCCAAAGCCGATGCAGGACGGCGCTTTCACCTTGGCGCTCCGCAATAAAACTCCCATCGTTCCCATTTTTATTACGATGGAAGATAGCGACGTCTTGGATGATGACGGATTTTTCGTTCAGGAATACACTATCAATATTCTTCCCGCCATATATCCCGACGCATCGCTTTCGGGCGCTGACGCCAAGGAAAAAATGAAAAAGGAAAATTATGAAGCTTGGGTGAGGGTTTACGAAGAATTTTACCAAAAGCCCCTCGTATACGGTGAGTCATGAAGCTTTATCTTTCAACGATTGGCATTGCGATGCTCGTAATATCGACGTTCAATATACTTTTTGAAACGGCTTCTTGGTATTACATAATTATAGCTGTCGTTTGGTGTACGGCGCTTCAATTTGCGCTTGACGGTCTTATCGCAATTATTATAAACAAAATGCCGGACAGATGGTTTTCGGCGGATAATCCTCTTTATAAGGTTTCCAAATGGGAAAGAGAGCTTTATAAAAAGCTAAGGGTAAGGCTCTGGAAGGATAAGGTGTGGGAGCTTGGCGGCCTTGGCGGTTTTAGCAAGAAGAAGCTTAAAGAGCCCGATTCTCCCGAGTATATCGAAAAATTCATTATCGAATGTAACAAGGGAGTGCTTACGCATAGACTCTCGTATCCCGTCGGCTTTTTGGCGATGCTTACGCTGTCGGGCGTATGCGCTCTTACGGTAGCGCTTCCCGTTGCGATAGTGAATTTGTTTTTAAACGTTTTGCCCACTCTCGCCATCAGATACAACACGCCGATGCTTACGGCGATTCTGAAAAGGCTGAAAAGAAAAGAGCTTGCTAAAATTTCATAGAATCTTCTTAAGGCAACGCTGAGGAAGCGTTGCCTTTTTGCGTCGGATTTGAAAAAACATCTTCGATTTTCGGAAAAATATGAAATATATCCGAAGTTTTTTCAAAACTCGCCAAAACGCAAACAAAACTTTAACATTTATATGCTAAAATAAAAGCGTAAAAGTAAAATCGCCCTCGGAGGATAAAATATGTTTAAAATTCTGGTTGTGGAGGATGACAAGGATTTAAATCGCAGCGTTTGCTCGTTTTTAAATCACAGCGGATATGAAGCGGTTGGCGCTCTTGACGCAGAGAGAGCATACGACGAGATGTATAAAACGACGTTTGACTGTATCGTATCCGATATTATGATGCCAAAGATTGACGGCTTTGAGTTTGCCAAAACCGTGCGCTCGCTTAATAACGATATTCCTATCTTATTTATTACAGCCCGTGATGATTTTGCATCAAAGCAAAGGGGATACCGTATCGGAATCGATGATTATATGACGAAGCCCATTGAGCTTGAAGAGCTTTTGCTCAGAATCGGCGCGCTTCTCCGTCGCTCTAAAATCGCATCGAGCCGCCGCATTGAGCTTGATGGCTTCGTGATGGATGCAGACGAGCGCACGGCAACGCTTGGCGGCGAGGAAATATCGCTCACGGCAAGAGAATTCGATTTGCTTTATAAGCTTCTTTCATATCCCAAAAAGACCTTTACTCGCACGCAGCTTATGGACGAGTTTTGGGACGTGGATACGGCAAGCGGCACGAGAACCGTTGACGTTTATATGACTAAGCTCCGCTCAAAGCTTTCGGAGTGCGGGGCGTTTGAGATACAAACCGTTCACGGACTTGGATATAAGGCGGTGATAAAATGAAAAAACGCTCTTTCGGGCGCAAGCTGTTAAAGGGAATATATAATTACTTTATGTTCTTTTTGATAATTGCCTTGCTCGTTTCGTCAACGACTATGCTTTTCGTAACCGTTCTTTCAAATACGCTTAACGTCGAGCTGACGAATAGCAATATACAAACGGCGGCAAAGCTGACGTTTCTCAACGTTATTCTTTTAAGTATTGTCATTACAACGGTAGACACGGTACGAAGAAAGGTGACTACGGAAAAGGTGACGAAAAAAATCTCTACCGCCGCCAAGAAAATAGTTAAGGGTGACTTTGAC
>JAZRGJ010000237.1:0-15178 GCA_045644125.1 Eubacteriales bacterium
CTCATAAAGCGCGTCAAGCGCAGAAAAATCGGCATTTTGCTCCGCAATAACGGTGTGGGGGTCCTCGGTTTCCGTAGTCCAGTCGGAATCGCGGTTTTCAAGATAATCGGGGGCATCGCTTTCAACGAGCAAGCGTCCGACGTTTTCCTTGAAGCCGTCAAACACCGTGTTTTCAACGACTACGTTTTCACCTTCACCTCTAACAGTGATAGCCGCCGCGTTATTTCCTCTTGTGTCAACGAAGCGCGAGTTCTTAACAGTAAGATAACAGTTGTTTGTCGGGAGTGCCGCATTAAGAGGGGATTCGCCCTCACGGGATGCATTTACAAACGTGGTATTTTCTATTTCGAAATCGAAGCGCCTGTCACCAATGTCGTCACAAGAGGTGCATATTCCGTTTTCGGACTTGAGGTTTTTAAAGAAGGAATTTCTTATCGTTATTTTAGCTCTGTCAGAATTGAGAGGCATATTTGAAAGATCTCTTGCAACGGAAGAGAATCCGACAATCTGACTTGTCGTATCTATAACTACGCCGTCAAGAATAAGCTCGTCAATTGCGGGAGTTATCAAATAGTTACCGTAATCGCAATCGTCCATATCCTTGATACGAATATTAGTTATTTCTATTTTTCTATGGAGATTAGAATCCTTTTGAGCCGTAGCTATTCTGAACAAGGTTCTGAACATAGGGCTTTCGTAAATAATGTTACGGAAAGCAATAAACGTATTCACGTTATTCGTGCCGCGGTCGTCCTCAATACACATTTTGAGAAGGCTGAGTCCGTCAAAAACTATCTTCTCAACGTCGCGCCACACTATAAATCTGCCCCACCAGAAGCTACCCCACAGAAGAGTTTCATTATCGGCTCTTTCGGGATTAAGCGTCGGCGCTTCATCGGGATTTTCCGAAGCTACGTTGGGGTTTACAGAAGCTCCCTCGCCGAGAATTGCGATAGAATGATCGACAAAAACAGAACGGCTTCCGGGAGTTCCGTTATTATATTCGTGCTTGCCCGCGCCCATAAGAACAACGGGTGTATCGAAGCTTTCATAGTTAAGCCCAGGGAGAATTTCAACAGGGATTTCAAGTGCCGCAACGTAAGCGTCGTTAAGGCAAGGGAAAAGATTCACCCCTACTTCCGCAGAATACTTTACGCCCTTATAGGTGAAAATTCCATTTTCAAGCTCTTCCGGTTTAACGGATACGGCATAATAACCAAGAGGAAGTTTTTTAACGTTTTCCATAATAGAACCTCGCAAAATATTTAAAGCTTTTTATTTTATTATAGCACCCTTAAAAAAGCTTTTCAATACTTTAAAAACATTTCATGCTAATTTATAACGGCATATTTTTTCAAAAAACGGCAAAAATAGAAAAAAGGTATTGACAAAGCACTTTTTATGTGCTAAAATAATCAAGCGCAAAACGAAATACCGAGCGGCAAACTCTGTATGTCGGGTTGAAAACCCGAATGAAAAGACTTAAAATTTAATATCTAGCGGAATTGTGTAAAGGTAGCACAGCAGACTCTGACTCTGTATGTCTGGGTTCGAATCCTAGTTCCGCTGCCAAAGAAAGACAGACCATCAACCGATGGGCTGTTTTTTCTTTCCTTTGGCTGCGGAACTTGCGGCTTCGAAGACAGCTTCTTGCCATTAGGCAAGAATTGGGTTCGCATTTGCCGCTCGAAGATCGGCAAGCTCGCTTGCTAGGCAAAGAGCGTGCAAATCTTCGCCATTCCGCTGTCCACGCCAATTTTCATCAATTAAAAAAACCTATATGTGTTTACTTTGTTCGCACAAATAGGTCTTTATCTGTTATCAGTTCTTCCAAGCAAATAATCAAGCGATACATTAAAATAATCCGCAAACTGTATCAACGTTTCATAATCCGCTTCTCTTTCTAAATTCTCATATCTAGAAATAGTATTTTGATTCATATTTAGATCAATAGCGAGCTTTAATTGAGATATGTTTTTTTCTTTACGCAATTTTTTAAGCCTAAACTCCATATATTTCTCCGTTTTTTAAAAAGCTATTGACATTATTATACCAGTTTGGTATAATGACTATATCCCAATTTGGTATATTAAAAGGAGTGATTATTATGAAACCCAATTATGTAGCTAAAAAAAGCGCAGCTTCCGTCCTTTCTTTCTGGTTGTTATTATTTTTCTGGCTTATAGTTCCATTGATTATTCAGATTGCAAGAATACTGTCTGCCAAATATTATTCAATTGAATTTTACGACAACAAAATCGTGGTAAAATCCGGTGTAATGAGCAAGCAAGAAAATCAAAGCGTTTTCGGCGGCGTGTATGCGGTAAATATATCGCAGAGCTTCTTTGGCAGAATTTTCAATTATGGAAGCATTAGAGTGGATTGTCCCGGTAGATGGGATGTAGATACCGAAGGTATTAAAGACCCCGTGGCACTCAAAAAATATCTTGAAACTTACATAACTACAATCGGTATGACTAACATTATTCACAACTAAGCACAATTTTCTTGACTAATTCGAGATTTTATAAGAATAATACCCGTTTTAGTTCAAATCCCAATAGCAAACTTCAAACAATATCTTTTCCGTAGAATCTTCACAAAAAAACGACAAGTTTCGGCTTGTCGTTTTTTATCCATTGCGAAAGCAATGGTATATCATCACGCTTTCGCGTGTATCTAATCCGCTTTGACGCTCATAAAATACAGTAAGACATAACTATATGAAAGAGGTTCTAATGTATTCAAGCTCAAATGAACTTTATCGCATACTTAGAAAATTGCCTGATGCGGTTGCGGTAATCGGCGGAGCGCCCGATAACAGTTTAATTTCGGGAACTGTCAAGTTTTATCAAGGGAAAAGCGCCGTTTTAGTCGTTGCAGATATTTTTAATTTACGGGCGAAAGATGAGCCTCGCAACAGCGGCATATTTGCCTTTCACGTTCATAGTGGGGAAAGCTGCGAGGGAAGTGAGTCCGACCCATTTTCAAATGCAGGCACTCATTACAATCCCGAGGACTCCCCTCACCCATATCATAAAGGCGATATGCCGCCGCTTTTTGCCGCAAACGGCAGAGCGTTTCTCGCTTTTTTAACAGATAGATTTACTGCAGAGGAAATCATAGGCAAAACCGTGATAATTCACTCACGTCCCGACGATTTCACGACGCAACCATCGGGAAACGCAGGCGAAAAAATTGCTTGCGGTGTGATTTCAAGAGTCAAACGCTAATAAAAAACCGCCAAATCGGCGGTTTTTTATTGTTTAAAGACACTAAAAAATATTTCATTTTACTTTACATTTATTTTTGCTTATGGTATAATTTTAAAAAATCAATACGGTGAGGTGCATCTATGCAGACCAAACGCATTTTTGAACTTATTGACGAAAGAAAGGACGAGCTTTTTGAGCTTCTTTCGTCTTTCGTTAAAATCAATACCGAGAATTTTTGGAGCTCGGGAAACGAAGAAAATCTTGCAAGGCACATACACAGCTTATGCCTTGATTTGGGACTCGAATCCGATATGTACTCGCCCCTTGATATAGAAGGCTTTGAAAATCACCCCGATTATTTACCCGGAAGAAATCTTGAAAACCGCTATAACGTTACGGCAAGATGGCATGGCGAAGAAAATATTGACGAGCTTATGCTTATGGGGCACACAGACACCGTTGAAATAGGCAATCCTAATGATTGGGAAAAACCCGCCCTCTCGGGTGAAATTTCCGACGGTAAGATATGTGGACGCGGAGTCGGCGACGATAAATACGCGCTTGCTACCGTTTTATTCGTTATAAAAATTTTAAAAGAACTCGGCTTCAAGCCGAAAAAGAATCTTCTTTTCACGGCTTATTCCGACGAAGAGCACGGCGGCTCTCACGGAGCTTTAGCTGCCGTTTTGAAATACCCCACGCCTAAAATCGTTAATATGGACGGCAGAGAAGACCAGATATGGCATTGCGGCTCGGGCGGCGGTGAGGTTTACTACGATTATCACGTAAAAGGCACGGTTGACAGCGCAAAGCGCGCAGCGCTTGCCTTGCCGATAGTTATCGGTGAGCTTGATAAATTTGCGGAAAGACGCCGCGCGGAGCTTGAAGAAAACCGTTTTTATAAGGGAACTATCATTCCCGAAACTTCACTTCGCTATATGAACGTTGCGGCAGGTGATAACGGAGTTGACCTTGATAAAGGCAAGCTTTTATTCGTGTATTATACCGACAAGACGAAAACGGAAATCGAGGAAGAATTCCGCAAGCTTGAAAAGTCTATTGCCGAAAAGCTTTTACCCCTTGGAATTATAGGCGACGGCTTCACACCGAAAACTCGCTTTTTCCACTACGTATTCACAGAGCCGGACAGCGAAGATATAAAGCTTATGCTCGAGGCTTCGCGTGAAGCTACGGGGCAAGAGCCCCTCGTTTGCGGTTCTTGCCTTTCCGACCTTTCCGTTATATCTAAATACGGAAGCTCACGCGCTTACGGTTTCGGAATGGGCCGCGATTTCAGCATGCCCGGAGGCGCGCATCAGCCGAACGAATTTATATACTGCGATAAATTTGTTGAATATACGAAAACGATAGCCGCATACATTATTAAAGTTTTAGGATAAGGAAATATTATGCGTTGCGTACATCTTGATTTTCACACGAGTCCGGATATAGACGGCATCGGCGAAAGATTTAATAAGGAAAAATTCAAGGAAACAATCAAAAACGCAGACGTTGAGCTTATGACGGTTTTTGCCAAATGCCATCACGGATATAGCTACTATCCGACGAAGCTTGGCGCTATGCACCCGGGGCTTAAATTTAATCTTCTCAAAGAAGAAATCGAGGCAATTCACGAAGCGGGAGCTAAAGCTCCGATATACATTCCTGTCGGTTGGAGCAAAAAGGATGCCGACGAGCATCCCGAATGGTGTCAAGTGAATTTTCATACGAAGAAAACCGCTTATATGGGCACAGTTCCTACAGGCAACCCCGACGCGCCTTTTGGTGAATGCTCCTGGTGCGAGCTTTGCCCCAACGGCGAGTATCTTGATTATCTTGAAGCCATAACCCGTGAGATTTGCGAAAGCTTCGTCGTGTCCGACGGAATCTTTTACGATATTTGCACACGTGGCGGCGCTTGCGTTTGCGATGCTTGCAAAGAGGGAATGGCAAAAATGGGGCTTAACCCCGAAAACTACGAGGACGCAAAGAAATACAACACTCTCGGCAGAATAAAAATGATGGAAAGACTTACGGGTGTTGTTCACGAATATAAAAAGGGCGCCCCCGTTTTCTACAACGGAAGCGCAAATATGGCAACGCCCGAATACCATTCTTTACAAACCCACTTCGAGCTCGAGGATTTGCCGACGGCGTGGGGCGGATACGACCTTATGCCACTTCGCGCGAAGTTCTTTGAAAAATACGGCAAGCCTTTTCTCGGTATGACGGGAAAATTCCATCACGCTTGGGGAGAATTCGGCGGCTTTAAAAACAAAGAGGCTCTGCGCTACGAATGCGCGGATATGTTGAGCGTTGGAGCGTCAATTTCCGTTGGCGACCAGCTTCATCCGTCGGGAGAAATAGACGAAACTGCCTATAACATTATAGGACACTCATTCGACTACGTTAAAAAAATCGAAAAATACTCTGAAAACACGGAAGCGTTTTCCGACCTTGCTATATTTATGAGCGGCTCATACAAATCGGATATGGGCGCATCAAAGCTTTTGCAAATTATGCACCTTGAATACGACGTAGTTAACCCCGGGGAAGATATTTCAAGCTATAAATGCATTATACTCCCCGACCGTGTTAAATTTTCGGCATCTGACAAGCTTGCTTTGCGAAGCTTTTGCGAAAACGGCGGAAGTATCGTAGCCAGCTACGAGAGCATTTTTGACGAGCTTGGAATTACAAAGCTTGAGCCGTCAAAATCCGACAAAGACTTTATTAAATGCGATTTTGACGAAATCAGAACGCCCTTTCTCTCTTACTCGTCAGCTTACAAGGTAAAGTGCGACGGTGACGTGCTTGCCGAGGTTTACAAGCCTTATTTCAACCGCACGGAAGGACATTTCTGCGGACATAAAAACACGCCGTATAAGACTGAAGCCGCAAGCTATCCCGCGCTTGTCAAAAAGGGAAGCGTTTTATACTTCGCTCACCCCGTTTTTGAGGCCTACAACCAATCCGGCAGCTACGTTCTTGAGCGCTATATAATCAACGCTATTGATAAAATTTATTCAAGAGCTATCGTCACAAGCGAGTTTCCGTCAAGCGCAAGAGTTCGTTTAAGAAAAAGCAAAAACGGTGATTTTCTTGCGCTCCATCTCCTTTACGCACCGCCCGTGAACCGTGGAAACGTTTGTCTTCTTCCCGATTTTCCGAAGCTTCACGACGTTAAAATCACACTTACGGTAGACAAAAAAATAAGCTCCGTGATTTCGGAGCCGGATAAAGAGAATATTAAATTTACTCAAAACGGAAACAAAGTTACTTTAAGCGTACCGCCGTTTTCTTTGCATAAACTTATAATTTTAAAATAAAAGATAAAGAACCGACTACGAGAGTCGGTTCTTTTTATTTAGCAATCAAACAAAATTTTATTAAACTCTGCGTCAGGTTGTCTTCCGTATTCGCAAAGCTCAAATGCTTCTGCATATCTTACCTTTGAGCCTTTTTCCTCGCCGTAATGCTCGATAAGCTCACGTCTGAATCTTGCGGCTGTTTTAGCATAGCGGACTGCGTATCCGCGTTTTGCCGCCATAACCTCTTCATCGGTGGTGTCCTTCGTGATATTCATTCCCTTGAGCCACTCAAATCTCTCTGCTTCACCCTCGGGAACGGTTTCCTCTTCGGTGTAGGGAAGCCACTCGTAAACCTGGCTCACGTTTAGGCTCGCTATATGAAGCTTTACGTCTATTGCTTCGTCAATATCCATAACGTAGGTAGCCGTAAAGGGCGGCTGCTTGAATTTATCCTCGTAATAAACTATAACGGGCATCTGTCTCATCGCGGGTACGTCGGGGCAAGTGTGGGGAACAGTGAGAAGATACGACGCATCCTGAACGAGCTGAGCCGAGGCTCTGTGGTCTGCGTGGTAGTCGTTAGTTCTGTGGGCGATTATAAGGTCGGGAGAAAATTCTCTTATGTAGCGTATTAGGCGAAATCTCGTTTCAAGGTCTGCCATTATCGTGCAGTCGTCTATATCGCTCCATATATCGTAGCGTATTCCGAGATACTCGGCAACCGCAGCGCTCTCTTTAGCTCTTGTTGCGCTGGTTTCTTCGGGACTTAAAATATGATGACCGCCGCTGCCGTTACACATGCTGAGGAAGCGAACCTCGTGTCCTGCCTTTACCCATTTATAAGTCATTCCGCCAACACGGAATTCATTATCGTCCTGATGCGCGCCTATTGCTAAAATTTTCATTTCCAATCTCCTTTAAACCTTTATTTTTATCTCTTTAAGCTTTTTCGCAAGGAAAGCAAAAAGAAAAAAGAAAATAAACGTGTTAGATACTATATGAATTGCGTAAAAGACTATTCCTCGAGCATAGTAGATTCCGAATCTGTACCAGAAATTATCAAAAAATCCCGACAAAAGACCTATGTCGACAAGCGAGGAAAAAATTCCGAAAAGGAAAGTGAGAAGAGTTGCGGTAAACGTGATTATCAGGCGGTTTTTTATCCTGACTTTACCAAAGATAAAGAAAATCAGAGAAACCGTCGGCCAATATATAAGATATGAGATAACCCACGTGCCAAATCCCCAGATCAATGGCTCAATACATACGAAAACAAGCGACGCAATAATGCCGTAAAACCCGAAAACGTATGAAAATAACGCAAGAAGCAGGGATACGACTTCAACGTTAGGAATAAAAGACAGCGCAAGTTTTCCACACTCAACGGTAGCAGCCATTATACCAACAAGTGCGATAGTGCGAGAAACTGTCTTAGCGCTCGGCTTTTTGCGAAAGCTCATGTCAATATCTCTCTATACGGAAAAGAATGACTGTCCCGTCTTTAACAGTCATAGAGCTGATGCCAACGCCCGAAAACGTGAGCGTCCTATCTCCGTAAGTGACCGTTGAAACCGTCGGAAAATATTCTGTAGGAACAGAAAAATCGCGCTCTTCCGTCGTGTATACTCCGATATATTCGCTTGCAAGCGCATCGGGATAAAGCGATGATATAGAATTGATATAAGCTCCGTATCCACCGCCGTAATTCACAGAATAATAAAGCGTTGAGCCCTCTTTTGCCGAAATGTATTCAAGTAAGGAGAGCACACCCTCGTCACGATTTTCAAGAAGCGAGAGGTCTACTTCATAAACTTCGTATTTTCCCTCACCCTCATTTTCAGTTTCGATAACTATCGAAGCCGTGCCGCCTTCAGCGACTTTTTTCTTGCCGCACGATGCAAAAGCCGAAAGCATCGTAGCAAGCGCCAGAATAAGTGATAAAAATTTGATTTTTCTCATTGTTTTTGCCTTTCTTTTTTAAAAATGTAGGCTAAAACCAAACTTTACTTTACATAATCAAGTTTTTTCGGCGCAAAGCGCCGGTTTGGCCCATTCCCTCAAATGCCCAAGGAATGTTTTATACCAAATCCCACCCGGCAGGCCTTCCGACTCGGAGTAGCTGCTCTCGTTACGGCAATGGCTGTTGCGGCAGATTTTCACTGCACTTTCCCTGCTTGACCGATAAAATCGGTATCGGGCGGTAATATGGAACGGATTAAATATTAAAGTTCGACCGTGTCGTACGGCGCGAGAATTACGCTATCCTCAAAATCGAAGCTTTTGGGATCAATGTCATCAAAAAGCCCGTAATGAAGAGGAACGGCGCTTTTTGCGGAAAGCTCGTATGCGAAGTCTGCGGCATCCTTTGCGTGCATATTGTTGCCACGGCCGTTGATGGGTAAAAACGCCACGTCAACACCGTCTTCAACGAGTTCAAGAACGTCGTCAAGAACGTCGTAATTATAAAGCGTATCACCGCTGACGTAATAAGTTTTTCTTCCGTCGTCAATTATAAAACCGACGGCAAATCTATCGCTGTGCTCGGCATGGACCGCATAGAATGTAACGCCCCTCTCGCTCCATACGGAATGAGCGTTAAGCATTACGTAGTTGTGAGGGCCGCCAAGGCTTGACAATTTATGAAAGCAGCTCTCGGGAGCTAAAAACGTTATAGGAGATTTTGCGTTTTCTACAACACGGGTAAGGGTTTCGATATTAAGATGATCCTCATGCTCGTGAGTTATAAGCACAACGTTCGGGGAAAAATCAAAAAGATTTTCATTGATGGGCAAGCGCCTTTTAAAATTATCTCCACGAAGAGCGAGGCTGTCGGAAAGGTATGGATCTACCATAATCCTTATATTTTCATTTTCAAAAGTCAAGCCCGCCTGACCAATCCAAGTAACTTTCATAATTTAAATCTCCTTTATCAGAAATTGGGAAGTATCATAAAAAATATTCCTATAAGCCCCGAAATTATGCCGACCGCAGCGCCGCATACAACGTCTCTTATAAAATGTATTCCGAGAAGAACACGGGAGATGGCGAGCATAATTCCGACTAAGGTGAGCGCTATACCGAGAGGCACGCAATAAACGAACGATAAGCTTGCTATGACGAAAGCCGAGTACACGTGGCGCGACGGAAACGAGCGCCCCGCTTTTTCTTTGGGTTTATTTTCATAAAAATCGTAAAGCTCATACGGGCGCGGAGCGTCTATCAACATTCGTATGGCGCTTACCGCAAAAAACGGCAACGCCGCCGAAAGAAGAACGGAAAGCCCCTCGTATATTGATTTATAAAAAGACAGAAAGAGTAAAACGCAATACGAAAGGACGGAAACGATTACCGCCGCATTCGAAATCACTTTCAAGGAAAGCGAGGCTTTTCTTGATTCATACACCCTACGAAGAAGTTTTTCCATAAAATCAGTCCTTAAGATTGCTTTTAAAATTTACACATTCGAAGTTGCAACTATTGCTACGCCTGTTTTTGCAACGTCGGGAATTACGACGTCGCCGATTTCCGCTCCTATTATCACGGCATCAAACATAAAACCCAGCTATAAAAATATTTTAATAATTATAGTATACCACACGTAAGTATTAAATTCAATATATATTTTAATCAATATTTAATATTGCCGCCCGTCGTTTATTGTTATAAAAAGAGAGAGCCTTTTAAGCTCTCTCCGAATTTAAGGCGCAACGAATTTTACAAAAGTGGGGATTTTATCTCTTTTATTTCAAGAAAAAGTTGTATTTTGTGAATCGCAAATCTCTTTTTATCCAATAAAATGAGAAAAATGTGGGGATTCTATATCATTTAAGCTTTTTAAAGTTAATCAAAGAAACGGTCATATCGTCACGGCTTCTGGATTTTTTCTTCGCTTCCTCAAGGATAAACTCCGCATACTCCTCAAGGCTTCCTTCAAAATTGCGCGAAAGAAGCTCGGGAAGCCACAGCGCGCCCTCGTGCGAATCGGCAACGCCGTCAGAAATCATCACCACCGTATCCCCCGGCTTTATTTCCATTCTTATTTTTTCGGCATCCACGCCTTTCATGATTCCGAGAGGCGCTGTTTCCGAGCGGATTCTGAAAAGAGAATCGCCTCGCTTTACGTAAGAATGGGCGGCGCCGCTTTTAACGAAAGTCCCCTCGCCTGAAAGCAAGTCAAACCTATATAGGTCAAGAGTTGCCGAACATTCCGCGCATTTATTTCTTATAATTCCGTTTAAGACGGCAAGCGCTGTATTCAACGGCACGGATGCCGACAAAACGTTTTTAAGAGAATTAAAGACGAAAGCCGAGGTTTCCTTTGCAAGCTCTCCGCTTCCCATGCCGTCCGATAAGATTGAATAAAAATATCCGTCATCCGTGGTAAAGCTTCCAACCGTATCGCCCGAAACGTCGGAATCCGGAGCGACGGACGATGCGTCTGCAAATTCGACGGAAAAAGCGGGAGCGCTTAAGGCGCTCATAAGAGCGACGTCGCCTTGTCTGAAAAACTCCGGGACAGAAAGCTTGACGCCCGCGCTTCTTTCTATAGCTACACGCAAATCCTTTGATGAAATCACCTCACCGCCTTTATCCTCGCCCGCAATGATAAAGCGCTTCTGCCTATCTCCGAAAACCTTCGCCACCCCACCAATAAGGCCGACTTCGTAAAGGAGGGCTTCGATTTTTTCGGAGAGCGCCTTATCAAGCGCCCATCTTTTTTCTTCAAGAAGGCGGGACTCGTTTATCATCTTCGATATAAGCTCGTATTCATCGGATACAAGCGCCAGCTTTTGAGTCTTTATTTTTTCGCTGAAAAGATTAGCCGACGCCATGGAAAGCGACTCAAAAAGCCTTTCTTTGTTTTTGCAGTAATCGGGGAAAAATCTCTCGTCTTTACGGGAAAAACGTCTGTTTTTACAAATATTTTCCGCCAAATCGTCAATGATTTCGGCGCACGGGGCGGGGTTTAAGTCTTTGCACTCGCAAAAAAACTCGCAAGAGGCGCACGCCGTTTTAGCTCCGTTTATCAAAGAATCCCGAATCTCATCGCAAAAGATTTCACCGTCGCTTTGCCCGAATCTGCGGACGGCAACCGAGAGAGAAGAGAGGGAAGAGGTGAGCTTATCGATACCCTTGCCGTCCTCGTTTCTTTTAGAAAGAGCGACGCTCGTTATCATTTCTTTTGCGCATCTGCCCACGTCCTCACGCAATTCCTCGGTTTTTTCACGGTCGAGAATTTTAATCAAAGGATAAAAGAGCGCCGCCGCGCTTGCGAATTCCGGAAAAGTGGAAAGAAATCCGACGAGCCCGCCCGCATAAGCGCTCCAAGCGGCAAGCATTGCGCCACCAGCCAAAAAAGCGTAGAGCGGAGCTATGCCGAAGAAAAATCCGGAGCCAAGACCGAGAAGAGCAAACGCCACCGAATACGAAGCCGATACCCCGAAGCTTGAAACGAACCCTATCACCACGGCCTTCACGGCTCCGAAGCGCTTTGCCGCAAAAAGCGTGATAAAAGAGGAGAATACGAAAACCAAATTTATCCCGAGAATCGAATATTCCCGAAGCGCCAAAGATAAAAAGAATAAAAGCGTCAAAAACGAAGCGCTGAAATACACCCAAACGTAAGCTTCTTTGCCGGAGCGCTTTTTTTCAAACACGGGAGCTTTCGAAAAAACTATTTCCTCAAATCCGACGTCTGCCGTGAAAAGCCCGTAGAAAACAAGCGTGAAAAGAGCTCCGAATCCGCAAGCGCTCAGACCGTAAAAAAGGCTCGTTGCGGAAAGGCCTCTTAGAAGTATTTCGTAAACCGCGCCTATAAACGCGCCTATAACGCACGACGCAACTCTCAAAACCAAGGGCTCGGAAAAAAGCGCCTCTCTTTCCGTTTTCTTTGCATCGCCCCCCGATATTATGACTCGAAGAAGCACGACTATTATACTTATTATCGCATGGATTATACCCAATCTTCCACGTGATACCGAGCCTATAAAAGCTCCGATAAGCGACACCCACACTCTTACGGGGCTTGCCGCCAAAAACGCAACCCCTAAAGGATACGCCCCGAAAATCAAATGAAACTTTGAAAAAACGAATGCCAAGGCGAAAAACAAAAAATCGTAAATAAGGAGCTTCGGCTCTTTTTTCCTCTTTTCTATTTCCAGATTGACAGCCGCGCCGATTCCTTCTCGCATCTTTACTTCGCCGCTTGCGTTTTTATCCATTTTAAAACGTCCTTTCAAAAAAGTCTTTTTATACATTTTAATACTAAAAACTTGAAAAAAAGGTCGTTTTTTATAAAGCGTATCGACATATGAGGACAAAAACAAAGAGCAAACCACACTCTCCCGTCGATAAGGGTTGTTGATTCGCTCTTTTAATTGAATTTTGCGAAATATTAGCGCATCTTTTTGCGTCTTTTTTGAATAATTTAATTCTTCAGGGAATGAATGGGAGCGGGGATTCTTCCTCCGCGCGAAACAAAGGCTTCGCAAGACTCACCTCTGACAGGCATGATGGGCGCGTAACCGAGAAGACCGCCAAACTCAACGGATTCTCCAACGCCCTTGCCCCAAACGGGGATAACTCTTACCGCAGTCGTTTTCGTGTTGACAACGCCTATTGAGATTTCATCGGCTATTATTCCCGAAAGAGTTGCGGCAGACGTGTCGCCGGGGACGGCTATCATATCAAGTCCGACGGAGCAAACGGCAGTCATTGCTTCAAGCTTTTCAATGCTGAGAACGCCCTTTTCAACCGCCTCTATCATTCCGCGGTCCTCCGAAACGGGAATAAATGCGCCGGAAAGGCCGCCAACGTGACTCGACGCCATAACTCCGCCTTTTTTAACCGCATCGTTAAGAAGCGCAAGAGCGGCGGTAGTTCCGTGAGTTCCCGTGGTTTTAAGTCCCATATTTTCAAGAATTTCCGCAACGGAATCTCCTGCGGCGGGGGTGGGAGCGAGCGAGAGGTCGACTATTCCGTAAGGAACTCCGAGCCTTGCAGATGCCTCTGCGGCAATAAGCTGACCTACTCGAGTTATCTTAAAAGCAATTTTCTTTATAGTGTCGGCAAGGGAGCTGAAATCGCAATTGCCCGCCTTTTTAATAGCAGCGGCAACGACGCCGGGGCCGCTTACGCCTACGTTTATAACGCTGTCTGCCTCGCCCATGCCGTGCACCGCTCCTGCCATAAAGGGATTATCCTCGGGCATATTTGCAAACACAACGAGCTTTGCGCAAGCGATAGAGCCGTTATCTCTCGTTTTGTAGGCGCACTCCTTGATAATTTCGCCCATCTTTTTTACCATATCCATATTGATGCCCGCTTTCGTGCTGGCAACGTTGACAGACGAGCAAACACGAGTGGTTTCGGTGAGGGCTTCGGGAATGGAGTCGATAAGATTCAAAGCGCCGCGGGTTGCGCCCTTTTGAACGAGCGCAGAATAGCCGCCGATAAAGTTTACGCCAAGCTCATTCGCCGCCCTTTCAAGCGTTTTCGCAAGCTTCACGAATCCGTCGGGCGAAAGCCCCGAGCCGACGTAAGATATTGGTGTTACCGAGATTCTTTTATTTACGATCGGAATTCCGTACGTCGCTTCAAGCTCCTCGCAAACCGAAACGAGCCTTTTTGCGCATCCCGTTATTTTGTCGTATATCTTCGTTGCGAGTCTTTCGGGATCGTCGGATATGCAATCGAAAAGGGAAATTCCCATCGTTACCGTTCTGATGTCGAGGTTTTCCTCGCTTATCATTTTTATTGTTTCGAGAATATCGTAAGTATTGAGCATATTAAATTCTGTGCATGGTATTAAAAATATCCTCGTGCATTACACGAATATCAATACCGAAGCCACGTCCTTTCTCTGCCATCTCCTTGGCAAAATTCGAGAAGTTAAGTTTTCCCTCGTCAAAAGAAACAAGCATTATCATAGCGAAATACTCGTCAAGCACCGTTTGGCTTATATCAACGATATTAACGTCATGCTTCGAACATTCTTCGCTTACTGCGGCGATAATACCAACCTTGTCTTTTCCCGTTACGGTTATAACTGCTTTCATTTTAAGACTCCTCTCAATATTAAAATCTTGTGCCTATTTTATCACAAAACGCATCGTTTGTCTATATCTTTTACATCTTTAAAGAAAATTGGTTGAAATATTTCAATTTTTATGATAAAATATATTATAAACTTATCTTATTTCGACAATAAGTTTTCGGAGATATTTATGAAAAACGGTTTAATTATAATAAATAAACACGAGGGCATAAGCTCGCACTCAGTCGTCAGCCGTGTTAAACGCGCGCTCGGAGCAAAGAAAGCGGGCCACACGGGCACGCTTGACCCAATGGCGACCGGGGTTTTGCCGGTGCTTATCGGCAGGGGTGTAAAAGCCAGCGAGTTTATGCTCACGTCAGACAAGCATTATGTTGCAACCCTGCTTCTGGGTATCACCACCGATACCGAGGACGTGACAGGCGAGACTCTTACCGAGTGTGGCGATATTCCGGATGAGGCCACCGTCAGTGAGACTGTTAATTCCTTCGTTGGTAGCTATATGCAGACACCTCCTATGTACTCAGCGCTTAAGATCGGCGGCAAAAAGCTTTGCGACCTTGCCAGATCGGGTGTGACCGTAGAGCGCGAGGCGAGAG
>JAZRGJ010000238.1:0-2472 GCA_045644125.1 Eubacteriales bacterium
TTGCAGAAATGAAAATTTTCTTAAATGAATCGTACACTCCCGCGTAATAAACCTTCAAAGCGGCAAAATTGAGAGAGCCGTTGGCGTCAAACGCCAAGGTAACTAACGAGAGCAAAATGAAAGCGCTAACGCATGCGGTGAGATAGAAAACGATCTCGTTCTTCTTCTTTTTCTTTTCGTTAAAGAGGTAAAGCAAAAATCCCGTTGCGGAATATATTATACCCTCGAGTGAAAAAAATCCGTTTATAAGCAGGTTGAGAGCGAAAATTACGATTGGAATAATAAACGAAAAAATTCGAGTGTTTTTCTTTTCACAGTGCAAAAGAGCTGCGTATGAGGCGGCCGCAAATGGCAAAAAGATATATCCGAGCATAATGCAAGCGAAGCCAAAAAGCGCAGAAGATATAGATAAAAGCGTCAAGGCTTTGGGATATGAAGCGTTTTTTCCTGATTCTTGATGCATTGAATTCTCCGTAGAATAGAATATTTCATAATATTATACCATAATAAAAAATATTTGTAAAGTTTTTTAATAAAAAATATATTAAATAAGTGTAAACTTAATCTTTTTTCGCTTTTTTGGAAAGATTTTTGCCTCAGTTATTGAAAAATTTCCGTGAATGTTGTAGAATAGATATTATAAACTTTACGGGAGGGGCAAGATGTTAACGCTTAACAGTATGGTAACAGAGCTTAAGGGCGTTGGAAAAGCAAGAGCGGCGCAGCTTTCAAAGCTTGGTATTGAAACCGTGAAAGACCTCATATTTTGTTTGCCCCGCAGCTTTGAAAACCGCGCAGACACGCGCTCTTTATCCGACCTTGATTTTGACGCCCCCGCATCCTATATTCTTACCGTTGCAAGCGAAGTCAAGAGCGCAAGGATAAGAAAGAATTTCAGTATCGAAAAATTCCGAGCTTTTGACGAGAGCGGCTCTTGTGAGGTCGTTTTTTTCAATTCCCCATATATTAAAGACGTTTTTCACGTAGGCGGTGTTTTTCGCTTTTACGGTAAGCTTTCGGCTCAAAAATCAAAGCTTCAGCTCTCAACGCCTAAATACGAGCCTTGCGTTGACGGCGTTGCTTTGCGTGATTTCGTGCCCATTTATCACTTAACCGAGGGGCTTTCCGGTAAAATAATCGAAAAGCTCATATCGGAAGCGCTTGCCGCTATCGGCGATAATATAAGCGATCCTCTTCCCGAAGATATAAGGCTTGAAAATTCCCTGCCCACTTTGGGATATGCCATAAAAAACGTGCACAACCCCGAAAACGACACAGCTCTTAAAAAATCGGTTTCCCGCCTCGCATTTGACGAAATGCTTTACTTTGGTATGGGCGTTTCACTTTCTTTACAGTACAAAACCGCAATTCCCGGCGTCCCCTTTTCTCCGATGGGGCTTGAAGAATTTACAAAAGCATTGCCCTACACTCTGACTAATTCACAGAAAAACGCAATAAACGATATATATTCCGACACCGTTATTAAAGCTAATAAAGACGGGGGCGGGCATATGGCGAGAATCGTCGTAGGCGACGTTGGTTGCGGTAAAACCGTTTGCGCTGCGGCAGCGCTTTATATCGCCGCTAAATCAGGCTTTCAGAGCGCTATGATGGCTCCGACAGAGATACTTGCGCGCCAACACTTTGCTGAAATTTCAGAATTGTTTGCAAAATTCGGCTTCAAAACCGAGCTTTTACTGGGCTCAACGACGCAAAAAGAGAAAAAGCGCATCTACGATTCTGTCGAAAACGGAGAGGTTGACGTTGTGATCGGCACTCACGCATTGCTTTCCGATAAGCTTAATTTCAGCGCTTTGGGACTCGTTATAACCGACGAGCAACACCGCTTTGGCGTTGCGCAAAGAGCCGTCCTTAATGAAAAGAACGCTTCTGCCCATATGCTCGTCATGAGCGCAACCCCGATTCCAAGAACACTCGCTCTTGCTTTGTACGGAGATCTTGACGTTTCTAAAATCACCGAAATGCCCAAAGGACGTATGAGAGTTGATACCTTTGTCGTTGACGAAAGCTACCGCAAGCGTCTCAACGGTTTTATAGAAACTCGGGTTTTGGACGGAGGCCAGGTCTATATCGTTTGCCCCTCAATCGAGGAAAACGAAGACGATAATGATGATAAACCGAAACTTAAAAATGTTTTAAATTACGCAGATAATCTTAAGCAGACTTTCAAAAACTTCAATATTGATATTCTACACGGAAAAATCAAAGCCGCCGAAAAAGACGAAATTATGAGGAAATTTTCAAAGGGTGAAACTCATATTTTGGTGTCAACCACAGTCGTTGAGGTCGGCGTAAACGTTCCTAACGCATCGCTTATAATCGTTGAAAATGCAGACAGATACGGTCTTTCCCAGCTCCATCAGCTTCGTGGCAGAGTTGGCAGAGGAACGAGAAAATCATACTGTGTTCTCGTGTCGGATCTTAACACACCAAAGGCTAAGGAGCGCCTTG
>JAZRGJ010000239.1:0-3160 GCA_045644125.1 Eubacteriales bacterium
TAAACGCAACAACGCATAGTGGGCGTTTTGCCCGGCATAATCTCGCTTGGAATCGCCAAGGCGCCGTCTATAATATTCCCTTCCCATGCATTGCGCGCAACCTTCGTCAAAACCTTATATTTTAAATCCTGAACCTTCGTATCAAACCTTTTCATAAAAACCTCGCAAAAGCTTTAATACTAACTATTGTTAACAAAAACCGCATGAGTTATTAGCTCATGCGGTTTAAAATTCTTATTTAATTTAACACGGGTTAGAAGTTTTCCCCGTTATATCCCCAATGCGCATATTCGGTGTACTTAACGTAAATGCGGTCGGGAGAGAGGCTTAAATTTTCAGAAACAATATCCGTTACGGCTTTTGTAAAGGAATCGTATTCGTCCGACGAGCCCTTGCCGAGAAGCTCAACGGAAATTATAGCGCACTCAGGCTCCGTTTCGCCTCTGAATGACATTTTTGCGCCGCCAACGAAGTTTAACATGAGCCACGCTTCGCTTTTCCCTTTGAAAATTTCGATTGCGCGGCCAAGCTCATGTCGCATCTTAGCTTCTTGCGAGAGGCTTATTTCTTTCGAGGTTTTCGTTTCAATAAAAGGCATTTTAACACTCCTTATCGTAAAATTCTCTAAAATCTTTATAAAGATACAGCGAGCCGCATATCACGGTAAGCTTTCCACGGGAAAGCGCCGCGCGGTAAGCATCTCCTATCTCTTCGTATGCTTCTCCCGAAAATCCGTAGCCCTCAGCCGCTATCTTAAGCTCCGCGGCGCTCATTGCTCTCGGATTATCCTTTACGGTAGTGAAGATAAATTCCGTTTCACCCTCGGAAAGAAGAGCGAGGGATTTATCAATTTCCTTATCCTTCATACAAGCGAAAACAATGGTTTTCGGCGCATCGCCGAAATAGCGGCGAAGCGTGAAGTTAAGCGCAGTGATACCGTTTTCGTTATGGCCGCCGTCGTAAATTACCGTTGGTTTTTCACGAACGATTTCAAATCTTGCGGGATTTTTCGCCCTTGAAACGCCACGAAGAATTGCGCCTTCGTCTATACCGATTTTTCTTGCGGCAAGTATTGCAAGGCTTGCGTTTTCTATCTGATGGTAGCCGGGGATTCCCGTCATATATTCCTCGCCGTCAAGCGTGAAGCGCTCATACACTCCCAAAGCGCCAAGGCTCACGGGGCTTGCCACGACAAGCTCGGTTTCAAGCTCAAGGCATCTTTTCTCTATCACAGCCATAGCTTCGGCTTCCTGACGGACGCTTACGAGAGTTTTCGTTTCGCTCGCCTTTTTAATAATTCCGCACTTTGCCGCCGCAACCGACTTAAGCGTCGTGCCGAGGTAGGCGGTATGGTCCATACCAAGCCTCGTTATTATTTGTATTACGTTACGTTTTATAACGTTCGTTGCGTCAAATTCACCGCCAAGACCTACTTCAAGAACTACTATATCGCAGCCCTGTCTTTCAAAATAGAGGAATGCAAGGGCGCACCAGATTTCAAACTGCGTGGGAGCGATTCCCTGTTCTTTTTCGACCTCTTTTGCGTGTGGCTCAATCTCCGAAAGGATTGCGTTCATATCGTCGTCGGAAATATCACAGCCGTCAATGCTTATTCTCTCATTTACCTTGAGAAGATTCGGGGAGATAAATTTGCCGGTTTTATATCCCGCTTCCTCTAAAATGCAAGCCATATTCGCAGAAACGGAGCCTTTGCCGTTAGTTCCCGCAATATGCACGAAGCGGAGCTTCTCCTCGGGATTTCCGAGCTTATTTAAAAGGGCGGAAATTCTTTCAAGGCCGGGCACCGTTACCGCCTGAAAGCTGTTTGCGAAGCTTTGAAACTTAGTTTTAGAAGAATTCTTTTTAATTTCATTTATACTGTGCACTATCGCCTTGCTCCTAAAAAGAGAAATAAGAATACCGATTTCAAGCGCGGCTATGATTGCGTAATTGCCAAGCCTTAAAAGCATAAAGTGTGGCAACTTAAGTCCCATTGCAAATCCTGCGGCGTAAAGCGCTATGCTTTTTACGATAACCGAGCCAATCAAGTGCGCCGAGGCAACGCTTGCCGCAACCGATACTGCGCCCATTTTTCTTTTCGAAAACAGAAGAGGCGCAAGCCCTCCGACAGCGCCCAGCGCCGCTGCCGCAACGGTTACCCAGGGGATTATTGCGTATCCAACCATAATGCAACCGACAATATCCGCAACGACGGCAACCAAGACGCTTGCTATCGGCCCAAACGCTATGCCTGCGAAGATTATAGGCAAATTCTCAAAGCTGAAGCGCAACGATTGGCTGATATTAAACGCCAGATACTTGCCGCACACAATGCTTATAGCCGAGAGCATTGCCAAGGCAGATATTAAAACGAGATTTTTATTCAGTCTTCGTTTTTGCATAAAAAAATCACCTCCCAGAGAAATACATCTTCCGTACCAGAGGCGACTCAAAATCGTTTAGAACAGTGGGATGCGAGAACCATACCGCAAGGCTTCGCCTTTTCGTCCGCACGACAACTCCCCGTTCATACGGCACTAAAACGCATGGCGCTCTACTCTGTTATTATTATGATGTTATTTTAGCACAGTTTTTCCAAAAAATCAATAGCTTGGGCAAAAAAAACAAGGGATGCCGAAAAAGCATCCCTTATTAAAAAACGGAAAGTTTATTATTTAACCTTAATAGTGAAAAGATAGGGGGTGTTTGCGTCGATTCTGTCAACACGGATACGCACCTTATCGTTATTCTTTGCTTCATAACGGAAGCTATAGTCACGGCGGCCGTCTATCTTTTCGTTGATTTCGTGCATCTCGCCGTCAATATTTAAGTAAGCGTGAAGAGTATCTGTTGACGAGCCGAAATTAAATACAAGCTCGTTTTCTTCGTTCGGCTTTACAGAAAGCTCGTATGAGAACCAGCCGTGAGAATTGATACGGCTCCAGTTAGCTCCGCCTCGGTTTCCTGCGATACGGCAGAAGTCGTCGCCTACGAAAATCGTGTCGCTGAAGTTAACTTCCTTTTGAAGTCTATGTGATTCGTTAGCGCCACCGCAAACGATAAAGTCGGTAAGGTTTTGTTTTTCGAGATCTTCAGTCGTTTTCTTTTCGATATCAAAACTTTCCTTGGTGTCTTGAACGAACGTCTTAATAAGTTCCAT
>JAZRGJ010000240.1:0-1530 GCA_045644125.1 Eubacteriales bacterium
CGTTTTTATATTCGTTTGCGATTATAAACCAGTGCGCGTATTCGGAATCGGTTATATCAGTGCGCAAGAAAAGATCGGTCAAAAGCGCGTCGCGGGAGTAATAGTAGGTGAAAAAGTGCACTCCCTCTTTCGTATTTTTGGGGTCGCCGTAGCAGGAGTCAGCCCACTCTACCGAAAGCTTCTTCATATTCTTCGGCAATTTGAAATTAAGACCTGCCTCGCTATAGCTTTTCATTTCACCGTCGCCACACGAGCTGACACTCAAAACCGACGAAGCTATAACGAGCACGAAGAGTAGCTTAACAATAATCTTCTTCATAAAAGTCTCCTTACAATTTAATCCAAAAAGTAAATTTTATCAATATAGGACAAGAATTCTCTTCGTCCATTCTCTTCATTTCTTACGTTTGTAGCGAAAAGAACCACGAAATAGGCATACCGTGAGCGGTAAAACGCTTCAAGATAATAGATTTCATTCTCGTCTTCCCCGTCGTAATACTCGCAATAGGTAATCTCCTCGTCAAAGAGTATCGCTTCACGGTTTAGTCTGTCGAGCCATAAATCTCGGAATTCTACCGTCGTCAAGGTCTCGGGTATTCCCTCGTTCATACCTGCAACGAAAGAAATTCTGAGTGCCGCAACCATACTTTTTCCGTTTGAGTAGGCTACGTCAAAATTCTCGTTTTCAACCCTTTGATAGTCACTCGTGAGCGGCAGGACGAGCTCGCAGTGAGAATATTTATGCTTTTTTTCGCAGGAGATAACCGACAGTGACAAAACGGCAGTCAAAAACAAACATAAAACACGTTTAATCAACCGACGTAACCTCCGAAAGAATTTGCTCTGCCGAAGAGACGACAACGTCTGCGCCGCTCTCACGAAGCTCGCTTTCAGGGCGGAAGCCCCAAAGAACGCCTATGGATTTCTTCGCTCCCATATTCTTTCCCGTTTCAATATCGGTAGAGGTATCGCCGATAAAGGCGGTTTCCTCGGGCTTTACCGAAAAGGCGGAAATAATATCAAGCGCCGCTTTGGGATTCGGCTTCAGCGGAACACCGTCAACACCTCCGAGAACAACGTCAAAAACGTCACCGAAAAAGTGCTTTACAATGCTTTTTGTGGCAAAGTCGGGCTTGTTTGAAAGAACCGCAAGTCTGACGCCTTTTTCCTTAAGAGAAAGAAGAAGCTCCTTTATACCGGGGAAAGCCTCGGTCAAGTAGGTAGGGCTAGCATCGTACGCCGCCTTATACTCTGTGAGAATTTCGGGAAAGCTCGCCTCGTCAAAGCGTCCCTTTGATTCAAGAGCTCTTTTAATCAAGGTTTTCGCTCCGTTGCCTGCAAAATAATTACATTCAGCGGGGGTAACAGAGTCAATGCCGTGATTTTGAAACGTTTTGTTTACAAAATAAGCTATACTGTTAATTGTGTCAAGCAGGGTTCCGTCAAGGTCGAAAATGCAACACTTAATCATTCGTTTTTACTCCAAAACTATATTTTCTTTAGCTTGGCAAAGGTTGCCATAAGCTTCTT
>JAZRGJ010000241.1:0-2151 GCA_045644125.1 Eubacteriales bacterium
TAAAATATTAAAAAAATATTTTTAAAATAATTTTTTCAAACATATAAGGAGAAACAAAATGGCAGCTTACAACAAGAAAAACATTGAAGATGTAGAAGTAGCCGGCAAGACCGTGCTTGTTCGTTGCGACTTCAACGTTCCTATGAAGGATGGCGTTATCACCTCCGATAAGAGAATCGTAGGCGCGCTTCCCACCATCGAATACCTTATGAACCATGGCGCAAAGCTTATCCTTTGCTCTCACATGGGCAAACCCCACTCAATCTTTACCGAGGGCTTCGGTCTTAGCAAGAAAGAAAAGAAAGCTGTTGAAGCTCTTCCCGAAGCAGAAAGAGCAGCGGCAACCGAGGAATACCTCGCAAAAGCTCTTAAAAACGATAAGAAAAAGCTCACCTTGAAGCCCGTAGCTGTAAGACTCAACGAGCTTCTCGGTGCAGAAAAGGTTGTTTTCGCCGAGGACATCATCGGTGACGATGCAAAGGCTAAAATTGCTGCTCTTAAGGCAGGCGAGGCTGTTCTTCTTGAGAACACCAGATTTGATGCAAGAGAAACCAAGAACGGCGCTGACTTCGCTAAAGAGCTTGCTTCAATGGCAGATATATTCGTAAACGATGCGTTTGGCGCGGCTCACAGAGCTCACGCTTCCACCGCAGGCGTTGCTGATTACCTTCCCGCAGTTTGCGGCTACCTCATTCAGAAAGAAATTTCCGTAATGGGTAAGGCTCTTCAGAATCCCGAGCGTCCCTTCGTTGCAATCCTCGGCGGCGCAAAGGTTGCTGATAAGCTCAACGTTATCGACAATCTTCTTACCAAGGTTGACACTCTTATCATCGGCGGCGGTATGGCGTTCACTTTCGCCGCTGCAAAGGGATATTGCGTTGGTAAATCTCTCCTTGACGAAACCAAGCTTGACTATTGCCGTGAAATGATGGCAAAGGCTGAGGAAAAGGGCGTTAAGCTTCTTCTCCCCATCGACAACGCTGTAGTTGATAACTTCCCCAACCCCATTGACGCTCCCATCGACGTTGAATACGTTGACGCTGACAAGATTCCCGCAGATAAAGAGGGCGTTGACATCGGTCCTAAGACCTCCAAGATGTTCGCAGATGCCGTTATCTCCGCAAAGACTGTCGTTTGGAACGGCCCCATGGGCGTATTTGAAAACCCCACCCTCGCAAGAGGTACTATCGCAGTAGCAGAAGCTCTCGCTGAAAGCTCCGCAATCACCATCGTTGGCGGCGGTGACTCCGCAGCAGCTTGCGAACAGCTCGGCTACGCTTCCAAGATCACTCACATTTCTACGGGCGGCGGCGCATCACTTGAATTCCTTGAGGGTAAGGATCTTCCCGGCGTATCCTGCTTGATGGATAAATAATTTTTGGTAATTTTAGCCGTTTTTCGACAAGCTTGCTGTGGGTTTCTACAGCTTCGGGTAAAAGAACGACAAAACTTGCTCAAAAATCAAGTTTTCGTAATAAAAACATAACGAAATCCGACGCTAAGTCGGATTTCGCCACGTATATGAAAGGACATTTAAAATGAGAAGAACAGTAATTGCGGGCAACTGGAAAATGAATATGACACCCGCTGAAACAAAGGCTTTCATCACCGAGCTTGCTCCCATGGTAAAGGGACTTGATAAGTGTGACATCGTGCTTTGCGTTCCTTACGTTGATATTGCAACCGCAGTTGAAGCGGCAAAGGGCACTAATATCAAAATCGGAGCAGAAAACGTTCACTTCGCTGAAAGCGGAGCTTACACCGGCGAAATCAGCGCAAAAATGCTCACCGAAATCGGCACTGAGTACGTAGTTATCGGCCACTCTGAGCGTAGACAATATTTCGGCGAAACCGACGCAACCGTAAATCTTCGCACCAAAGCTGCTCTTGCGGCAGGCCTTAAGGTTATCCTTTGCCTTGGCGAAGTTAAGGAAGAGCGCCTTTCCGGTATCACGAACGAAGTCGTTTCCATGCAGACGAAGCTCGACCTCGCAGGCATCTCTCTTGACGAGCTCAAGAACGTTATCATAGCTTACGAACCCGTTTGGGCAATCGGCATCGGCCTTACCGCAACTCCCGAGCAGGCTGACGAAACCGGCGGAGTTATCCGCTCCGTAATTGCAGAGCTTTACGGCAATGAGGCAGCTGAGG